>DSCA01000166.1 GCA_011049295.1 Thermoplasmatales archaeon | reverse complement strand
TTCTCGCCAGGGAACGCCAGTTTTTTAGAAGAGGTTTTCAAAAATTTACGTTGCAATTTTTGAAAGTACATTGTATAAAATGCCAAGGAAAGATAGGTCCTAGTTACGAAACAACAAAGTATAAAAGAAACTTATCGTTATTTATTTGGGAGGTAAAAAATGAGTAAAACACTCGCACTTGTATGTATTTGTATATTTATGATGGGTACAGTGCCTGCCATTACGGGGGAGAACCGTAACCATCTGTTTCCCTCTGAACATAATCCTGAAGTATATGCTAAAATAGCATCTGCCATGGATTCATATAATCTATTAGTCATAGTTCCAGACGAGTGGAAAAATGAACTCGAACCATTCCAACAACATAAAGAAAATTATGGAATGAGAACCCAGTTGATTGGGATAGATGAGATATATAACGGTGACTATTTTAGTACAGAGGGCAGAGACGAGGCTGAAAAAATAAAGTATTTCATAAAAAACGCCTTGGATACCTGGAATGTTACATACGTGTTGCTTGTGGGAGGGCGTAGGCCTGGTATGGATGAGCAATGGTTTTGCCCGGTGAGATATGTGGGCGAAAAATTGTGGAATGACGTACAAAATCTTGGTGACCTCTACTTTGCAGATATTTATGACGATACTGGTATATTCCAGTCGTGGGACACCAATGAAGATGATTTATTCGGTACCAGAAACGATGACATGGATCTCTATCCAGACGTATTTCTGGGAAGATGGGCATGCCGAAGTCTCATCGACCTGCGAACCGTCATAGATAAAACGATAACCTATGAAAACACCCTCATGCACTCAAACAAGGTTGTATTGGTTAGCGGAGATATATTTGAAGACCAACAGAACTACGTGGAAGGAGAACTGATTACTGACCAGACAGCTGAGTTTCTGGCGGGGTACGAACCAGTACGTGTCTATGCCTCAGAAACCGATGTCAACCCCGATAATATTAAAGCAGCATTGGGTGAAGGTGCTTCCTTTATGCATTTGGATGGTCACTGCTGGATGACATATGTGAGCGTCTATAAACCTGGTCAGTATGACGCATTTGAGCGTGGGCTTGGCATATGGGATCTCCCGTTTTTTTCCAATACTGAATATCCTATTGTGGTCATTGGTGGTTGTCGCACCGCTCAATTTAATATCGCGGTTTTTGATCGTCCGGAACAACTGGTGGACCCACCCTGGTATGCCAAATACTTCCCGGCGTTGTACACTATCAGCTGGGGATTTGTTCGCAGTATCGACGGAGGAGGTGTAGCAGCTATTGGATACACGGTGCCACCTTTCTTTGGATTCGGAGAAACTGGAGATCTAGATAATGACGGCATAGAAGAACCAGATATTCTTGAGATTGGCATGGGGGTACTTGAGCCCATGGTGTTTTACGCATACGGGGTTGAAGGAAAGCAACATCTGGGAGACTGCTGGGGATACTCCTTGCATAATTACATTGATAAATTCGGTGACATTGGCAGTGTATGGCAACCGTGGAACACGGCCACCATTCATGGGTTTGTTTTGCTTGGCGATCCTAGTCTTAAAATCGGTGGATACCCATAAACATTCCAGCAAAACCCATCCAGCGTATGCTGCAAGGATCCCTTATTACTAGCCGAGGTCGTTCCTACTAATTCCCCCTTCTCCCGTCCTGTAAGGTCGCTGTCAAACAGCTTGGCTACCGCTAGGAAGGCCAGCCGGATGCTGGACAGCCCGGAGGACTAGGACCGACAGAAAAACACAAAAATCGGTACGCCATTGACATCAGTGAAAAAATACTACCTGGGGCTGATTGTGGCCATCGCCTCCGTGTCCTTCGCCGCCGTGCTCATCGTGTCCACGGACACCGCCCCCCTGACCATCGCCTTTTACCGCTTGCTTTTTACCACCCTCCTGCTGCTGCCTTTTTTGCTCATGCCCCGGTATCGAGCTGAGCTGGCGTCGCTTCCCCGATCCCGGGTGTACCTGATGACGGGCATCGGGGTGGTGCAGGCCGGGCACTTTGCCTTCTGGATAACCTCACTGGAGTACACCTCGGTGGCCAGCTCGGTGATTCTGGTCACCGCCCATCCGGTGCTGGTCACCCCTCTGGCCGCCGCCGTGCTCAAGGAGCGCTACACCGGCGTCAACGCGGCGGGCATCGGCCTCTCCCTGCTGGGGGTGAGCATCCTGGTGCTGGGCAACTACGGGCTGGAGGCGGCCACCCTGAAGGGAAACCTGCTGGCCATGCTGGGGGGAGCGGCGGCCGGCATATATATCCTGGGGGGACGGAGCATGCGGCGCACGGTGTCCACTCCCGCCTATGCCATTACCGTTTACGGCGTGGCGGCGGCGGTGCTGCTGACCCTGTGCCTGGCCTTCCGGGCGCCGCTGGCGAGCATGCATGGCTGGGACCTGGGCCTCATCATGCTCATGGCTCTGGGGCCGGGCATCCTGGGGCACACCCTGTACAACTGGTCGCTGAAATACGTGCGGGCCGGGGTGGCCTCGGTGTCCCTGCTGGGCGAGCCCCTGGGCTCCTCGCTGCTGGCCCTGGCCATCCCCTGGATTCGCCAGGTGCCCACCCTCTATACCCTGGCCGGGGGCTGCTTCATCCTGCTGGGCATCTACCTGGCCTCCCGCCACGGAGAGGAGCAGACCGGGCCCCATGACGGAGACCCGGGAGAGGCGAGCGTTTTATAAAAAGACCGGGCATACCTTCCCATGCGAGTGGCCATAACCGGTGCCGCCGGGTACATCGGCCGCCAGGTCATCCAGCGCCTGGAAGACGACGGCGGCGAGAGCATCATCGGCATATCACGGCGGAAATGGAACCACCAGTTCAGCACCCTCGACTACCATTCACTGGACGTACGCAGCTCCTCCCTGCCCGACCTCCTGGAAAAAAAGGATGTGGACGCCGTGGTCCACCTGGCCTTCGTGGTCAATCCCCTGCACGACGAAAAGGAGATGCACAGCATCAACGTGGATGGCACCCGCAACCTGCTGGAGGCGGCGGCCCGGGCGGAGGTGGACAAGGTCATCGTCACCAGCAGCACCATGGTGTACGGCGCCTGGCCGGACAACCCGCCGCAGCTCACCGAGGACGCACCGCTGCGGGGGCACCCCACCTATTACTACAACCGGGACAAAATAGCCGTGGAAAACCTGTGCCGGGAGTTCCAGAGACAGCATCCGGACATCATCATGACCGTTCTCCGTCCCTGCCTGGTGCTGGGCCCAACCGTGGACCAGTTTTACTCCCGCCTCCTCAACTGGCCGGTGCTTCCCCTGGTGGGCAGACACAATCCGCCCCTGCAGTTCGTGCACGAGGAGGACGTGGCCCGCGCCTACCATCACTTTTTGGAGCAGGATATCGGTGGCACCTTCAACATCGTGGGCTCCGGCACCATGACCTGGAGGGAGGTGGTGGAGACCGCGGGCAAGCGGGCCGTCTCCCTGCCCCCGGCACTGCTCTATCCCCTGGTGAGCCTGGCCTGGCGGCTGCACCTCACCGAGGTTCCCCCCCAGGTGCTGGACTTCATCCGCTATCCCTGGGTGGCCTCCAACCAAAAGTCCCGAAAGGCGGGCTTCCAGCCCCGGTATTCCACCCGGGAGACCCTGGCCTCCTTCCTGCAGGGCAGGAAAAAGTTTTAGTAAGGGAAGGGATTACCATACGTTTTGGGCCCGTGGGGTAGTTTGGAATCCTTCCAGCATGGGGCGCTGGTAACCTGAGTTCAAATCTCAGCGGGCCCATCACTCTTCTACCAGCAGATAGGGGATACCCTCCCTGATGGGATAGGCGGCCCCGCAGGCGGCACAGGCAAGAGTACCGGAGACAATCTCTTCATCCTCCCTGACGGCGTCGCCCAACTCCAGGGTTCCATGGCAGATGGGGCAGCGTAGCAGGTCCAGAAAGCGCTGGTGCATACAGCAACATAAAACACATTAATACATAAGTGTTTGTCCGCTATGCGCCTGGCCCTGACCATCGCCTACGACGGCTCCGCCTTTTACGGCTCCGCCTACCAGCCGAGGCTTCGAACAGTGGAGGGAGATCTGGCCTCCTGCCTGGCGGACATGGGAGTCATAGAGCGCACCGCTGGGGGCGTGGTGCATCTGGCCTCCCGCACCGACCGGGGGGTGAGCGCCGCCGGCAACGTCTGCGCCTTTGATAGCAGCCTGGGTCCGGAATCACTGCTCCCCGGCCTGGTTCACACCCTGGAGGACATCTGGGTGACGGGGGCGGCGGTGGTGGATGACCGCTTCCACCCCCGTCACGCCGCCAGCAAGACTTACAGATACTACCTCCCCCAGCAGGGACTGGAGGTGGAAAGCATGCGGCAGGCCGCCCAAATCTTCGTGGGCCAGCACGACTTCTCGGCCTTCGCCAAACTGGACGGCCGCAACCCGGAGCGCACGGTGACCGACGTCGGCGTGGAGCAGCGGGACGGCCTCCTGGTCATCGAGGTCACCGGAACCAGTTTTCTGTGGAACCAGGTGCGGCGGATGGTGGCGGCCGTGGCGGCGGCGGGGCGGGGCGACATCACCCCGGAGGAGATGGCACAGATGCTGGCCGGGGCCAGCTGCCGGGACCCGGGCATCGCGTCGCCGGAATACCTGCTGCTGGCCCGGGTGTCCTACCGGCCGGCCATTGCCTGGCAGCCGGTATCCGGGTCCGCCCGCTTTCTGGAGCGGCGGGTGGCGGACATGGCGGCCCGGCATGCCCTGTTTGTCGATATGCACACCCTGGCAACGGGTGCCACATCGAAATAGATAAATAGGCTCTGTCCATTATCCAAACTAGGTGATTGTGAATGTTACCGAAAGCAATGAAGGTGAGTATGGCCATGGGAGTGGTGGCTCTGCTCCTGATGACCTCGCTGAGTCTGCCCGCTGAATCCGGTGGTTCCGAAAAAGTTATTACGGTCAGCGTTTCCTCCGTGCACCGACCCGGCATGGGAGGCGCAGAGGAGAAGACCATCACCGTGAGGGAGGCACAAAATTTGCACCAGGCCTGCACTTCAGCGGCCAGTGAGTTCAAAGTCCTCTACGACGAGGATGCCACCGAAGAAGACAGGGACCAGGCTGAGGAAATTATCGAGAACGCGGTCAGCATGATGAAAGAACTGGATCTGCTGCCCGAGGGACAGACCGAGGCCACGGTGCTGCGCTGGATCTTTGGCCCCTCCCGCGGGTTCGACCTGATGTCCCCGGTGGTCAGCTGCGGAAAGGGATTTTCCTGGATTCCCTTCTATGCCGGTGAGGCGTTCCTGGGCGTCATGCTGCGCCCCATGTTCACCGTGTACCCCGTGATGGGCTACACCGGCTACCTCAGCGTGAACCTCCTGCCCCCGCGCATTCAGTACTGGGACCTGGTGGGACCGCAGGTGTTCATGTCCTGGGGTTTTGTGGGTATCTACATCAACTTCGGCAAGATTCTGCTGGGAGTGCCTAATACCACCTTTATGCTGGGGTACTCCGTGGCCAACGCCGGCATCAGCCTGCTATAAACCCTATAAACCCACCACACCCCCTCTTCCCCTTTCCTTTTCCATTTTTTTCGGATTAGCCAGGGCAAGCACGGATGCGGTTCCCCGCCAGAGGAGCGGAGGACACGGAAAGAGCAGGTGGCGGAGGCAAAACCGGGGGCACCGTGGGATGACGGATGATGCCAAGATTTATTAACTGCATGGATATTCAGGTGGTAATGGGTGGACGCTTTAGGGCATGGTTGCAACTAGTGAGACCCTTCACTCTCATCGCCCCATTCATAGCCATATTTTTCGGGGTGGTTATCCAGCTCTCCGTGGATGGAGACCTGGCCGCGTTTCTGCCCCACGTGCCCACCATCGTGTTCGCCTCGCTGGCCCTGTCTGCGGCCCAGGCCGTGGGCCAGATTTTGAATCAAATCGAGGACGTGGAGATAGACCGGCTCAACCACAAGGACTACCGGCCCATCACCAGCGGGGCCATCAGCGTGGAGCAGGCAGAAATTGCCACCTGGGCCCTGGCCATCTTTGCCATCCTGGTGGGCTTTGCCATCAACGCCCAGTACGGCCTTTTCATGCTCGTGTTTCTTATCTTCGGAATCATCTACAACCTGGAGCCCTTCCGGCTGAAACGGCGCCTGTGGATGAACACCTTCTCCCTGGCCATCTCCCGCGGTCTGCTTCCCCTGCCGGCTGCCTGGAGCATCTTCGGCAACCCCGCAGATGCCACACCCTGGATGCTGGGCAGCGTGATGGCCCTGTGGGTGCTGGCCTGGCAGAACACCAAGGATTTCACCGACGTGGAGGGAGACCGGCAGTGCGGCATCGTAACGCCCGCGGTCTACCATCGATGGAAAACGCTGACCGCCATCATCGGCATCTGCTCCCTGCTGACCTTCGTCCTGCTGGCCGGGTACATTGCCTCCGGCTGGCTGCCCGGAACCATGCTGACCGTGTTTATCCTGGCCCTGCCCACCGCCTGGATGTTTTACAAAATGGTGAAAAACAGCATCGGGTTCACCGCCCTGGAAAACAACGAGCTGTGGGCCTCATTTTATCTGGTGCTAGCCGGATTTTACATCGTGGCCGCCGCCGCCTACCTGGTCGAGCCCTACCTGACGCTCTTTTCGTAACACCCACAGAACAGGGACATCAGAGGAGACATTTGCTCATGTATACCCCGTCGTCGACGTAGCCCAGGCGCCGATAATAGGGCCTGACACCCACCCCGCTCAAAACGGCCATTTTCCGTTTTCCGGCCTCCGCCGCCACCTCCTCCGCCCTGTGGAGCAGCCAGCGTCCGTATCCCCGGTGCTGCCATTCCTCCTCCCCCGACTTACCCAGGGGCACCAGGGGGCCGGTGACCCGCAGTTCCCGAAGGAGGGCGTCGTCCGGTGTCACCTCCGGACGGTGAGGGGTGGCGGGAAAGCGGAGGCGGCAGTAGCCCACCAGCACGTCCCGGGCGGCATCCCGGGCGGAGATGAAGATTTCCTCCCCGCCGCTGGCCGGGTAGCACTCCTGATGAAGGGACACCTCCGCCGCCTCCACCCCCTCCTTGTAGGCCTGGTGTCCGGCCTCCCGGCAGCGGATGCATCGGCAGCGCCGTCCCTGCTCCTCCATCACCTCGTGCACCAGCTGGCGCAGGTTGCTCCTGGTGACCCCCGCCGATATGAGGGGGGCGGGAATGTCCCTCTCCACCCGCTGGATCCGCATCCAGGGTGGCACCAGGGCCTTCATGTCGGCGATGAGCCGGGCCGCCTCCTCCGTGTCCAGGGGCCTATACCGCCCCTGCCGCCACTGCTCGTACAGCAGCGACGGGGCCACCACCAGGGTGGGGTATATCTTGAGCAGGTCAGGGCGGTAGTCGGGCTCCTCCACCATGCGGCGGAAGGAGTCCAGGTCGATATCCGGATTGCTTCCCGGCAGACCGGGCATCAGATGGTAGCAGACCTTGAGCCCGGCGTCCTTGGCCAGGCGGGTGGCCCGGCGGATGTCAACCACGGTGTGGCCGCGCCTCATGGCATAGAGGACGGCGTCGTCCAGAATCTGGGCTCCCAGTTCCACCCGGGTGGCCCCCTCGCAAAGCATGGTGTCCACCTGCTGCAGCCGGCACCAGTCGGGCCGGGTTTCCAGGGTGAGACCGACGCACCGGTGGCTGGCCCTCTGATTGCTCTCCTGGGCCTGGAGGAGGGTGGAAGCGGGAGTGGCTGTTTCGTTCAGGGCGTCGTAGCACCTCCGTACAAACCAGTCCTGATAGGCGGGATGGCGGGCGGTGAACGTGCCCCCCATGATGATGAGTTCCACCTTGTCCGTGGGATGGCCCACCGCAGCCAGCTGCTCCAGCCGGCTCTGCACCTGTGCATGGGGATCATATCCATGCGCTATAGCCCGCAGGGCCGCCGGCTCCCTCCCCGTGTAGCTCTGGGCCGAATCCGGAGGGCCGCCGGGGCAGGGAAGGCAGCGCCCGTGGGGGCAGGGATGGGGAGAGGTCATCACCGCCACCACCGCCACCCCGGACAGGGTGCGAACCGGCTTCTTCTGCAGTAGGGGCCGAAGCAGCTCCCTCTGCCGGGGGGAGAGCCGGGCCAGAATCTGGGCATTGGTGGGCACCCGCTGCAATGAGTGACGGCGGCAAAACTCCTTCTTGTAGTTCTCTACCTCCTGCTTGCTGGCGACGGTGCCCTGCTCAGCGGCGGAAAAAAGACGGTCGGCCAGGGCGGCCAGGGGGTCCGGATG
>DSCA01000028.1 GCA_011049295.1 Thermoplasmatales archaeon | reverse complement strand
CGTGATGAAGGACAGGGTGTGTTGATTTTGAATTGCCTGACGCCACTTCCCGCTACAGTAATCGGTGGTTGAAACAAAAAATATGAGAGAAAATTCTCTAATGTGACAAAGTCAAATTAAATACGTTTAAAGGTTTATCGTTGGAGGCAAAACAATGACCATAAAGAGGACCACAATAGGAATAGGGGCGATAGTGGTAGCTGCGCTACTGGTTTTACCGGTTAACGGCTTCCTGGCCCCCGTGAAAAACGAAAGTGACCCCACCGGGCCACCCGCTTTTGACAGCTCGGTGCAGGTCAGGACGGTGCCCACCATCATGGCCGTGGAGTCCCTGGAGAAATCGCCTACGCCGGCCACGTTGCTCCGGGCATTGCCGGCCGGTGACCAGTTGACGGACAACGTGGAGGACGAGTTCGGTCCAGCCATAGCTGGCTCCGACGGAACCCTGCTGCTGGCCTACACCTTCCAGCAGGACTTTTTTACCTCCGACATCCCCTGGCGCTATTCCACCGACGGCGGGCAGACCTGGAGTGCCGGCGTTGCCTATGACATCGAGGGCGGAGAGCTGAACCCTGCCGTGGACTGGCGGGGCGCCGCCCGAAAATTCTGCGGCACATTCCAGGACCCCATAAACGGCGACGGGGCCAACCAGTACATATTTCTGGCCGAGGACATCACCGACCCCCAGACCTACAGCATGCCCTA
This sequence comes from Thermoplasmatales archaeon, assembly GCA_011049295.1. GTDB lineage: Archaea > Thermoplasmatota > E2 > UBA202 > DSCA01 > DSCA01. The sequence goes on along the minus strand of DSCA01000028.1, from coordinate 7,654 downwards.
CATCGAATGGGCCGGCAGCTACCCCTACCGGGACCGGCTGATTCCCGACATCGCCGGCTACGACGGCCTGCCGATTGAGTGGTAGTGGGGCATCATGGCGGTGGCGGGAACCCGGGACGTGCGGGTCGACATGCCCATATTCAACTATGACAACTACGAGTCGGACGGCAGCCAGTGGAGCAGCTATTTCGACGAGTTCCAGGGATGCGAGCACGCGGCCATCGATGTGGACCACAGCAACGGATACATTTACGCCGTTTTTGACTACTACAACGAGTCCGTGGGCAACTGGAACCTGGTGCTCATACCCGGAGACTGCCATGATTCAGCCGACAACCCGGGCCATCCCACCTGGTTTGACACCCAGATAATCGGGGGAAGCGAGGACAACCGCTATCCGGACGTGTCCGCTGCGGGTAACACGGTCATGATTGTTGCCCAGCAGGACGAGCTGATTCCCGGCAAGCAGGACATCGTGTGCTACTATTCCTCGGATGCCGGTCAGACCTGGGGCAAAAGCCTGGTGGGCGGTGACTCCACCATCGACGAAATGTATCCCTCCGTCGTCTGCTACGGAGAATCGGGCACCTGCATCTTCACCATCGACAGCGACCTCTATGTGTCCCATACCACCGACGGCGGGGCCACCTGGACCACTCCGGAGCGAGTCAATGATGACCAGGGAACGGTGGCTGCTGACTACCGCTGTGCATCTATCACCTCCGGCGGTAGAGTGGTGTGGGCCGACCACAGCGCCGGCAACCTGGACATCTACTACGAAAACGTGGGATTCCCTCCGGCTCCCATCATCAGCATCGGAGAGATCACCGGCGGCTTCGGCCTCAAGGCCACTGTGGTGAACTCGGGCACCGTGGACGCCGAAAACGCGGCCTGGTCCATCGTCTTTGACGGCCCGGTGTTTGTGGGCAGCCAGAAGACGGGAACGGTGAACGTGCCCGCCGGCGGCACAGCCGAAATCAGCAGCGGTTTCATCTTCGGCATTGGCAGGGCAGACATCGCGGTGACCGTGGGTGGCGCATCCAGCACGGCCAGCGGCCTGGTGCTGGGACCCCTGGTGCTGGGACTGACGTAGGCTCCCTCTCCCCTTTTCCTTTTTTCTTCTTTTTTCTGAATCCCGGAGCCAGGGCTGGCGCCGTGGTCTCCTTGCCCGGCTGCCATCGGTTTTTACCGGCTCAGGATGATGGGTGGGGCGGCAAAGAACTTCTTCTCGAAAAACGAAAAAGGCCGGGTCCACGTGGCTCCAGTCGTCAAAGTCTCCGGGTCCGTGGCTGCCGTCGGAATAGTCGATGTGGCTCCAGGCATAGCGGTAGTTCATGCAGCTCAGATAGTTTTCGTATTCGCTCCATCCCGGGAGCCAGGGATAGATGGTGGTCATGTTGTCGCAGCCGTGGTAGGTGTGCCAGAAGATGCCCAGGGTGTGACCCAGTTCGTGCATGAACAGGCTGCCCGTGGCCGTGGCCCGGGCCTGGGGAAGCCACCGGTAGTTCTTGATGACCCGCTGGGCCACCACGAAGCAGTTGAACTTGTCCTCGTTGGTGGGCCACCACGAGTATCCGGCGACGTCTTTTGCTGCCTGGAGGGCGTACTGGGCGATGACGCAGTACCGGAAAATGCCCGCTCTCCATTCCTGCTCTCCGTAGTGCAGAAAATGGGACCGGTAGAAGCGGGCCAGCTGCTCGGGGGTGAAAAACCGCACGTAGGGGAGCACCTCTCCGCCCCCTCCCATCAGCCCGTCGTCAATGTGCAGGGCCATGTTGCGCCGGGTAAAGGCGGAGATGACCTGCTGCTTGGAGTACTCGGGCAGGGTGGTGGTGCCCAGCAGCATGTTTTCCATAAAGTCCACCTCCACGAAAATATCCTGCCGAAAGGGGTCCGCCCCGTAATCCGCCATCCGGTATTCCTCCAGGTTGTTCAGGCCGTCGTTGTCGGGGTCCAGATTGGCGTGGTCATCCCAGGCGTAGGGGTGGTATCCCCAGTGGTCCTCCCACCAGGTGGGAATCCCGTCGCCGTCCCCATCGGCATGGTAATCGCTCGCCAGGGGGTCGGTACCGTAGACGTAGGTTTCTTCGTACCAGGTCAGCCGGTCCCCGTCGGCATCGGTCTGGTACACGGAAAACCATACCTCGTAGTCGTTTTCTTCCAGGTTGCCATCCTCGGCTCCCGTCGCCCGTCCGTAACCGGAGGGGTCTCCCCGGTAATCGTCGCCGCGCCAGGTTCCATCCCGGAGGGAATAGGTCAGGTGGAGAGCCCGTCCTCCATCGATGCCGGAGCGGGGACCGACATCGCAGGGCACCAGGTTTTCTCCCTGTCCCTCGAACAGCCGTATCTCGATGCTCACGTTTTCCTTGCCGTCGTCCACGTCTGCCAGGTGGCGCCAGCGGGGATAGGCGTCGATTCCGCCCCAGGGGCCGATATCTTTGACCGTGGTTCCGTCCACGGTGATTTCCATCCACAGGGTGGGTTCCTCCCCGTAGACGGGGTCCAGTTTTCGGATGCGGTCCAGGCGCACCACCAGTTCCGTGTCCCACGTGGGGTCCCAATCGTCGATGGCGGCTGCGGTGGCTCCCGCCTCTCCCCGCTCTCCGCTCACATAGAGAAACACCAGGGCGGCCGCGACCACCACCACGAGGACGAAGAAGTAGGCATACCCGCGCCGGTCCATGTGCTACAATGCCGGAGGGTGTTAAGTAGTTAGTGGTGGCTTTAACCGCCGGTCCCCGCAAGTTTTTCGGCAGTTGTTTGTTTTCTGGCACCACGGTGGGGGGGAGCACGTGCCCGATACCCGGCCGCCCCCGGAATCAGAGGGGGGAGTTCTTCACCGCTGCACAACAGAGAAGAGACCCATTACCACAAATTATATAACCAAATTTTTATTTAAGGGGAAAGGGGTATAAAAGTGACGCAGACATCATGCATTACCGGTGTGAGAATCAAGACGGTCGCGGCCCTCGTCCTGTGGTGCCTCCTCTTCAGCACGCTCGCTGGCCTGGTCGTCCACGCCGATGACGGCAAGCCCGACCTCACCTTGGTGCCCAATTCCATCCTGGTCACGCCGGACGAAATTTTGGAAAACGACCAGGTTAAAATCACTTTTACCATCAAAAATGCGGGGAGTGCCGCCGCCCAAAACATCGGGGTGGCTCTCTACGTGAATTCCCGCAACAATCCTGTGGACGAGCTAACCATCTCATCCCTGGCCGCCGGAGAGGAAAAGGACGTTACCCTGTACTGGATTGCCCGCCCCGTGGGCAATCACACCTTTTTTATCTTCGTGGATTTTAACGAGCAGATAAGCGAGACCAACGAGGACAACAACATCGGCAGCGGTACGCTGAACGTCAAGCAGCCCGTCTATCCCCCCTTCCCCCCGGAGCCCGAGGAAGCCGCCTGGTGGAACCCCGCCTGGCACTACCGGGTTCCGGTGACCGTGACCATGCTCGGCCAGCGGGAGGGCTATGTCTACAAGGACAAAACGGTGTACTGCGCCATTGATTTCACCCGGCTCATGGATACCATCGCCGCCTATCAGCCCTCCGGGGGTTTTTCCCAGCGCACCTTCTCCCCGGCCTCGGTGCGGGTGGTCCGCTACGAGCGGATAAACGACACCTGGCAGGCGGTGGAGGCGGTGGGGCGGGAGATTATTTTCAATCAGGATTATGACGCCACGGGCAGGGCCAACGTGACATTGGCCTGGGTGATGCAGGGCGACCTGCTTCCCCACGAAGCCCGCCATTACTATCTCTACTGGGACACCGTGGAAAACGGGCAGAAAAGCGGTGCCTTCGACCAGATAAGCACCGGCATTAAAAACGCCGAGTTCGAGGATTCTGGGGCTGGGGTGTGGCGGAATGACAGCAAGCCCACCATTCCGGTCCCGGGAGCCAGCGACGTCATGGGATGGAGCATGGGCTACGCAGACGACCCGGTGGACGGCGACGACCGATGCTACCGCCTCCACCGCAGGGGATTCCTGTGGCAGCAGGACGAGTATTACGCCCGGGTCTACCAGAGCTTCACAGTACCTGATGGCGGCAAGGGAGCCAGCTACTTCCTCAACGCCCAGGTTTATTTTAATGCCGACTGGGAGGGCGTAACGTGGGAGATGACCCTGGACGGTCAGACGGTGGAAAAGGGCCACAACACCGGGGGCTGGATAACCCTCCGGAAAAACGTGACCACCATGCTGGAGGGAAAAACCTCCTACAACCCCACCCTTTCCTTCAAAGTGACGACCCTCGATACCACCCTGGGTACCACGCCCCGCGAAGTATCGGCATATATTGACTCCTGCTGGATAGAGGTGACCCCCAACCCCTCCTCCGCCGTCATGGGCAACCAGTCTCACGGATGGCGAGGGGAGCTGGCCTCGGTGAGGGATACCTACGCAGCCGGGGTGGAAGGCATGAACACCATCGCCCTGATTAACGTCAGTGCCATCGCCCATCCCCGGGAGGTCGTTGCCACACTTTATTCCCCCCAGGGGCAATTTGTCACTTCTTCCCTGCCGCTTCCAGACGCCGGTTTCGAGGGGGGAAGCGAGTACACTCACCTGTTCCACTCCAACGAGCAGACCGCCAGCGCCTCCTTTGCCGGCTCCGCCGCCTCTCACACCGGCTCTCGGGCGGTGGAACTGCGCCTCAGAGACTACACCGGCCAGTACAAGTTCCTGGACCAGCCGGTACAGCCGGCGGACATGGCGGGGTTGCGGCAGAGCATTGCCCAGGGCGTGCACGTCTCCCGCCTGCCCTCCCTGTGGTTCTGGTACAAGGTGGACCAGTACGCCGCCCTGAGCGAGCTGAAATACACTCTCCTGATTGAGGGCGGCCCCAACAAGTTTCTGTCCATCAGCATGGGCGCCCTGACCAAGGATGGGGCCTGGCACCGGTATGACATCCCGGCGGCTACCCTCAGCCAGTGGAAGGCGGGGGCGGGCACCGTGGTGGGAGTGGAGATACAGCTGGTGGCCAAGGTGGAGAGCGGCGAGAACCTGATATACATTGACGACCTGGGTTACGCATTCATGCCCTCCCAGGACGGAACCAACCGCAGGACCTGGCACCTGGAGAGCCTGTACACGTTCACCAACAGCAGCAAACCGGGAACCTGGCGGCTGGATGTGACCATGGCCGATGGCTCCGGGTACCTGGTGGTGCGGTCCAAATCCCTCACTGTCGAGCCGGCGGCCAATCTGGACGTGGTGGCCATCACCGCCCCGGGCACCATCAAGGAGGGAAAGGACACCGCCATCACCGTGAGCGTGAAAAATCAGGGGAGCAAGGCCGTGCCTTTCACCACCCCGGTCAACATCTCGCTCGCCCTGTACCAGGGAGATGCCTCCGTCCATGCCGTGAAGATGGTCAAGGCCCTGTCCGGGCTGGCGGCGGGGGCCACCAAGGACCTTACCTTTACCTGGCGGGCATCCTATGGAGACCCCACCTACGAGGGCATCTGGACCATCCGGGCCCATGCCGACCAGGAAAAAAACATCCCGGACAGTGACCGGCAAAACAACTGGAACATTCTCGTGATCACCGTTACTCCCCTTCCCGATCTCCAGGTGCGGATGAGCGACCTGGAATTTGAGCCCTCCCATCCCACCACCAACGACACGGTCAACATCACGGTCGTCGTCCGCAACATCGGCTACAACGACACGCTGGCCCAGGTCAAATTCTACATCAAGGAGCGGGGAAGCCGCACCTACACCCTCCTCCCGGGTGGAACCGTGGAGGAAATCATTCCCAAACGTGACTACGCCATGGTTATCCTGCCCTGGCACCCCACCAGCAACGGAACCTTTTCCATCAAGGTGGCAGCCACCTGCGAGGACGAATCCAGCCTGGGCAACAACCAGGCAGTCAAGGATGTCCGGGTGGGCGGCCCGCGGGACACGCAGCCGCCGGATATTTCCCTTCTCCGGATTGAGCCCAACCCCCAGTTCCTGGGGGGGTCCGTAAATATTTCCGCGGTGATTACCGACAACCACACCACGGTGGACACCGCCCGGGTGGTGATATCCGATGGCCAGGAGGTGGTTCTGGAGGACTACATGTGGCGGCTGGGAGACACCGACGTCTTCTACTACAACACCACCTTCAGCCGGGTGGGCTACTTTACCTGCCACATAGAGGCCCTGGATACGGCGGGCACTGTCAACGGCACGGAGTTTCCCCATCAGGCGGTCAGCGACCCCCTGCCCTTCCGGATTGTCTACGAGGGCGTGGAGACCACGCCGCCCTCCATCCGGGCGGTGGCTGCCACCCCGCAGCGCCAGGTCATCTACGGAACGGTGAACATATCGGCCCTGGTCAACGACTCCAGCGGCCTGCGCTCGGTCACCCTCTACATCGTCCGTGACAGCAGCACTCTCACCTACAACATGTCCCGCCGGGGCACCAGCGACGTGTACTATGTGGCCCAGTCCTTCGACAAAACCGGCACCTACGAGTTTCACATAGAGGCCGTCGATGCCTCCGCCAACCGCAATCGCAACCACACGCAGCATCTCTACCGCTACTTTACCATCCCCGAAGACTACGACGGCGACGACGTACCGGACACCGTGGAGATAGAGGCGGGGTCCGACCCCCGGGATGCCGGCACCACCGTCAACGTGTCCATAGGGGGCGAAATCGGCTACCTGCTGTGGAGGGAGGACGAGGAGGCCTACATCTACTGGGACCGGGATGACAACGAGTTGCGCAGTGTGGAGGAAACCTTCATTGACGAGCAGCGGGTGATACTGTTTGATGCGGACGGCGACGGAGCCCATGACCACTACTACGACCCGGTCGGCGGCACCATCGTGGCCTACGAGGAGGTGGAGGAGGCCGGCTGGGGTGACTCGGCCTGGGTGATACCGGCGGTCATTTTGTTCGCCATCATCTGCCTGCTGTTCATTGCCCTCAGGAAGAGGTTGTAGCGCCCGGCGGGAGACGCCCGGTATCCTCTAAAAAAAGAGGCGGAGGCGGGGAACCACAATGATGGCCACGATGGCCAGCAGCACCATCACCGAGAAGAAGGTGGTGACGCCGGAGGCGATGCGCTCCGCTCGCTCCTTATCCATCTTTTTGCGCACACGGGTGAACAGGGAGGCCATGCCGTCCCGGAAGATGTAGCCGCCGTCCAGGGGTATGGCGGGCAGCACGTTGAAGGTTCCCAGGGCAAAGTTCAGCCAGAACAGCCAGTAGAAGACGTTGGCCAGGGGCCAGAACAGGTCAGGGGCAAAGGGCGTTTCAAACAGGGCAGTGAACCCCTCCGGGAAGGGGGAGAGGCCGGCGAAGGGCAGAGCCAGGTAGAGAAAGAAGCTCTGCCGGTCGGTCAGCGGATGGGCCATGCGCTGCGTGTAGGAGTCGATGGCCGCGGTGGTGATGCCCAGGGGGACGGTGCTCAGGCCCAGGAATCCCCGGCCCCGGTAGTCCTCCCGGTTGTCGCGGGGGAATTTTTTCGCATAGTACCCGTGCTTGTCGGCCAGCACCGCCGTGGTGGCATTTAGATGCCAGGTCTGGTTGTGGTAGCGGTAATACTGGATGGTGATGCTCTCCCCGGCCCGGGTCTCGTTCAGGAGGTCGGAGAACACGGTACCGTTGGTAATGGTGGTTCCGTTGATGATGGCCAGGATATCTCCCCGCTG
>DSCA01000119.1 GCA_011049295.1 Thermoplasmatales archaeon | reverse complement strand
ATGTGGCCAGCGACCCTGATTTTTACGTCAAGGTGTTCATCAACGGCCAGGAGTTTACCAGCCCCGTCTGGAAAAACCAGAAGTACGTGTACGAGCCGGAGTGGTCGGCCACGCTGGACGTTCCCGACGACGTGGAGCTGGTCAACATCACCATCCAGATGTGGGATGCCAACCCGGGGATTGATACGCTGTGCGACATCAGCAACAATGACGACACCTATCCCGGCACCCGTGAGGTCACGCTCTGGTACAGCATAAAATCGGGTCACTGGTTCGGAGACGACTACATACAACACCAGAGCTACTGGGGAGACCCCGACCCCAGCGGCTACGGCCGGGCAAACGGCTGCGACGACAACAGTATATACCAGAGCAACCAGGACTGCGAGCTGTGGTTCGACATCTACCAAAACGACTACGACGGCGACGGCATACCCTACTGGACGGAGGTCAACGTGTACGGCACCGACCCGGAGACAGACAACCGGGGGGAGGACGCCGACGGCGACGGAGTGCCCATCGAATGGGAGCACAGATGGGGCCACAGCTTCCGCCGGCACTGGGGACGGGACACCGTCGACCATGTCTGGATGTATGACCCCTTCGTGTGGGATGACCACGCCAGTCTGGACCCCGACAACGACGGCCTGAGCAACGTGGAGGAGTACCTGACCTCGCAGTGGGGCTCCGACCCCTTCCGAAAGGATCTGTTCATCGAGCTGGACCAGATGGATGCATCATCTGACGGAATCTCCGCCAGCCTTCTTCCCGAGGCATCAAAAGAGCTGCTGCGGACCGCCTACAACCGGCAGAACATCGTTTATCACCTCGATGACGGCTGCATGGGAGGCGGAGAGATCCTGCCCTTTGACATAGAAACCACCGGGAGGGGGGAGTTGAGCGAGGAATACTACACCAACTATTTCCTGCACAACGGAGACAACAGCTGGAGGCAGGGGGTGTTCCACTACAGCGTCATTGTCTACGACGCAGGATTCAATGGATTTGCGGTGCGGAGAGACATGTGGCAGATTTCCTCCAAATACATCGAGGAAAAATGCCAGCAATTGTTTTTCGTCGACCCCGCCGTGGTCTACGCCAGCGTGTACATGCACGAAACCGGGCACTCCCTCGACATATACAACCCGGGTGTGGACAACCCCAACACCATGTATCCCTGGACCCTGGACTACTGGAAATATCGGCCCTACAAGAGCTGCATGAACTACGGCTACACCTACGTCCTGGTGGACTACTCTGACGGCTCCCGGGGAATGAACGACTGGAACGACTGGAACGACCTCGACCTGACCAACTTTGACAGCGGATGGTAACAGGTGCTCAGAGGGTCGACCTAGTCCTCTGGCAGCTGCCAGATGCTGTCCAGAACGGTGCCGTCCACCCATTCCACCACCGCCACCACCCGGCGGGTGAGCTCCGCTTCAGGCGCGGTACAGCCGCAGATGTCCTCGGCCTCCTCCTTGAGTTCCCGGAGAGGACGAATGGGCAGGTCGGAGTGGGAGGTGGCCTCCACGAGGTCGGTGCGGCGGGGGTTGATGGCGATCCCCCGCTCGGTGACCACCACGTCGACGAGCTCGCCGGGCCCCACCAGGGTGGTTACCCGGTCGCGAATCATGGGGGTGCCCCGGCGCAGGGCGGGAATGGTGAGAATGGTGCACTGGGCAAACAGGCTGTTCTGCCAGCCGCCTATGCCGTGGAGCAGCTTGCCGTCGGAATGGGTGACCACGTTGGCGTTGAAGTCCACGTCCACCTCGGTGGCCCCCAGCACGATGGCGTCCATCATGAAGGTGCTGTTTCCCTTGGCGTGAAAGTTGTAGGCCTGCATCACGTCGTAGGCGAGATGGCGGGGGTTGTCCCGCAGGCTGCGGATGGCCTCCAGGTCAAAGCTCTGGCCGTCCAGGATGTAGTCGGCCATGCCCTCCTCCAGGATGTCCACCAGGAAGCCGGTGGTGCCCCCGGACATGGCCCGGGCCCGCATACCCTTTTCCTGTAAAAGGTCCCGTAAAAATTTGACGAAGGCCAGGGAGGTGCCCCCGGCCCCGGCCTGAAAGTTGAAACCGTCGTGCAGCAGCCCCGCATGGTCAAGAAAATGGGCCACTGTCTCCGCCATCCGCAGGCGCTCCGGGTCGGTGGTGATTTCGGTGGTCCCCCCGGACACGATTTTGTTCGGGTTGCCCACGCTGTCCTGAACCACCACGTAGTCCACGTAATTGCCGATGATGTCCCAGGGGTGACAGGGCCACTCCACCAGGTTGTCGGTGACCACGATGACCCGGTCTGCATAGCGGTAGTCGGCGTGGGTGTACCCCAGGGGGCCGCAGGCCGAAGGACCATACAGCCCGTTGGCGTTGCCGAAGGCGTCGGCGGCGGGGGCAGCCAGAACCGCGATGTCTATGTGCGCATCCCCGTCCTGAATGGCCCGGTAGCGGCCGCCGTGGGAGCGCAAAACACCCATGCCGGCCATCTTTCCCCGCGAGCAGTACTCACCCAGCGGGCCGTTGAGGCTCCCCTCGATGTGGTGGACCACCCCGCTGTCCATGTGCCGGATGACGGGCTCATGACAGGGAAAGGAGGCAGAGGGAAACCACCGCAACTCCCGGACGCCCATCCCGGCAGCCAGGTCGAAAACCTGGTTGGCAACCACGTCGCCGTTGCGAAAATGATGATGAGTGGAGATGGTCATCCCGTCCCGCAGGCCGCAGCGCCGCAGCGCCGTCTGGAGGTCGGCCACCACCTTGTTGCCGTCCCGGGGGTACTGGGCGCAGGTGGGAATGGGCGGGGCGGCGGTGCGGCCCGACGGCCGATGGGCATAGACGCCCTGGTAGGGCTCCACGGGGCGGCCGTTCACCCGGGTGGGAACCAGGCGACCGGCGGCATTGGTTACCAGTTCATAGTCACGGGCATTGTCGTCCATGGCATCCTCCTGTGTGGGCGCCAATAGACGCCGTCTTTAAAAACGTTTCCGTGTACAAATGGAATGCCCCTGAGAAAAAGAAAGAGGCAAGAGATACAGTGGTCGACGGCTGTTTAGTGATTCCGCTCGGGTGGGTCCGCCGGCTACCACCTGGCGTCCTGGTCCAAGTCGTCCTGGGAGGGATAATGGTCCTCATCCTCGTAGATGCCCACATCCCGATGCTCGGACCGCGCACCTTTCCGTTTTCCCTTTTTGGTTTTTGTGTCCATCTCTGCAGCCTCCCTGATTGTTCCGGAACATGAGCACCCTGCTGGTTATTAAACGCTGTGCCAGGAATCCGGCAAAATAGAAGAAAAAAAGGCTGTTTACCTCGCCGTCAGTGTCATCCCTGCACCGACAACCGCGGTTTCCATCTGGAGCGGCTAGGGGAACTCCAGGGGGGACAGAAACTCCCGTCCCGCCTCCAGGATGGGAATGATGACCTCGTCCCGCAGGCCCATGGGGAGCAGCCGTCGCCTCAACACCTCCTTGAACGCCTGGTAGGAGGGCGCCACCATAAAAATAGCCAGGCGGTGCTCCCCGGCTACCTGGTACACCCGGAGCACGTTGGTGACCTTGCCGAGCTTCTCGGTCACCGCGTCCACGTCGGCGGGAGAGACCGGATTGGCCAAAATCAGGACGTGGAAGGTGAGACCCAGGACGGACTGGTCGATCAGGGCCGTGTATCCCTGAATGATACCCGCGTCCTCCATGGCCTTGATGCGGTCCCGGATGGTGGTCTCGGAGCGCTGCAGCTCCTGGGCTATCTCCTTGTAGGTCATGCGTGCATCTTGCTGAAGCAGGTGCAGGATTTTCTTGTTGATGCCGTCTATCTTCACCAGACAGATATCGGCGGGGGCCGTAAAATAGTTTTGGCGTCCCCACCGCCGGCCCGTTAAGCAAAGTATATATAAGTGCAGGACATCTGGGCGGACTCATGGACTGGTCAGCCCTCCTCTCCTCGGACCTCTTTTCCTGGGTCATTGTGCCCCTGCTCATTTTTTTCGCCCGGGTGTGCGACGTCAGCCTGGGGACCCTGCGCATCATTTTTATCTCCCGGGGCATCCGGTATCTGGCTCCCGTCATCGGCTTTTTCGAGGTGCTCATCTGGCTGCTGGCCATCGGACAGATTTTTCAGCATCTGACCAACGCCCTCTACTACGTGGCCTACGCCGGGGGATTCGCCAGTGGCACCTTCGTGGGCATGTATATCGAGGGCAAGCTGTCCATAGGCACCGTGATTATGCGCATCATCACCAAGCATGACGCCTCCCGGCTCATCGAGTTCCTCAAGGCCCAGGGATACGGAGTCACCATCGTGGACGCCCAGGGCATGGAAAAACCGGTGAAGCTCATTTTCACCACCATCCGCCGGCGGGACATCGGCAGGGTCCGGGAGGCCGTAAAACTGTACAACCCCACCGCCTTTTACACCATTGAGGACATCCGCTTTGCCGCCGAGGGCATGTTCCCGCCCCATGAGGAATGGTACCAGCGTCCCTATCGGGACCTCATCCGGGTGCGGCGCAAGGGAAAATAAAACCGGCGCTCAGCCCGGCCTCTGCAGAAGGGCCCCGGCGACCACCGCCTGTCCATAGGAGATGCCGCCGTCGCCTGCGGGCAGCCGCCGGTTGCGGATAAGGCGCAGCCCGGCCTCCTCCACCGTCTCCCGGATGACTGCCGTGAGGTGCTGATTGTAGGCGCAGCCGCCGGCCAGGGCCACCGTTGATATGCCTTCCCGCCGGGCGTGGGAGGTGGCCACCTGGGCCAGCCCCCGGGCCACGTATTCCTCGGCGGTGGCCGCCAGGTTGCAGGTGTTCTCGCCTCGGTGGTCCCACAGGTACCGGAACAGGGGGGTGGTTTGGACTACCGACGGAGCCTCTCCCTGTATCTCCGGGGTGAGAGCGGCGCCGGCGCCCCTCCGGGCGTGGCTCTCCAGCCGCATGGCCGGCTCTCCCTCATAGGTGCGCTCCGTGCACAGGCCCAGGAGGGCGGAGGCGGCATCCAGCACCCGGCCACAGCTGGTGGTGGGAACACCCTCTCCCTGGGCCGCCTGCTGCAGCACCAGCTCCACCTCCCGCTCGCCGTGGGGGAAGTCCCGGCGGCGTTCACGGAGAAAGGCGGGCAGGTGGTCCTCCTTGGCCAGTATGGCGGCCACCATGCGCAGCGGAAAACGGGTGGCCAGGTCACCTCCAATCATGAGCTGGGGCTGGAGGTGGCCGACACGTGTGTAGCCATGGGCGCTGCAGCGCAGCACCTCGCCCCCCCACATGGTGCCGTCGTCGCCGTAGCCGATGCCGTCGATGGCCACGCCCACCGCCTCCCCCACCCCGTGCTCACCCAGCACCTTGGCCAGGTGGGCATGATGGTGCTGCACCGGCTGCAGGGCGACCCCGTACTCTTCGGCCAGCTGCCGGGCCAGCCCGGTGGTGGCAAAGCCGGGGTGGAGGTCGTGGGCAACCACCTCCGGCTCCACCCCGGTGAGGGTCAGCAGGTGACGGGCCTCCTGTTCCAGGAACTGCAGAGTGTTGTAACGGGTGGTGTTGCCGATGTATGGCGACAAAAAGGCCCGGCCGCGGGTGGCCACGCAGGCAGTGACGTTCATTTCCGCCCCCACCGCCACCACCCCCACCTCCTCTAAGGGGTAGGGTACCGGAGCCGGTGCGTATCCCCGCGAGCGGCGGATGAGGAGGGGCTGACCGCTGACCACCCGCACCACGGAGTCGTCGCAGCGATGGGCAATCCGCCGTTCGTAGGTCACCAGAAAGTCCACTTCATTCCCCAGTTCCTCCTGCACCTCCCGGTCGTCGTAGATGATGGGCTCTCCGGGCAGGTTGGCCGAGGTCATCACCAGGGGGTGGGAGCATCCTGCGAGCAGCAGCACGTGCAGGCCGGTGTAGGGGAGCATCACTCCCACGGTATGCAGACCGGGGGCCACCTCCTCCAGCCGTTGTTTTTTCTCCAGCAGCACGATGGGCCTCACCGGCGAGGACAATAATTCCTGCTCCTGCTCCCCCACCACTGCCATCTCCCGGACCATGTCCAGGTCACGGGCCATCAGGGCAAAGGGCTGACAGGGACGAAACAGCAGGCGGCGGAGGCGGCGGATGGACTCCGGTCGGCAGACCGAGCAGGCCAGATGGTAGCCCCCGTTGCCCTTGACCGCCACCACCGCGCCCTCCTCCAGCATCCGTCCCGCCTCGGCCAGGGCCTCCGCCCCCACCCGGAGAACGGTGCCCCGTCCCTCGCGCAGGTACACCTGGGGGCCGCAGTCCGGGCAGGCGATGGTCTGGGCGTGGTAGCGCCGGTCGGCGGGGTCGGTATACTCGCTCCGGCAGCGGTCGCACATGGGAAAAGCATCCATGGTGGTCTGGGGGCGGTCGTAGGGCAGCCCGGTGATGGTGGTGAACCGGGGGCCGCAGTTGGTACAGGTGGTAAAAAAGTAGCGGTAGCGGCGGTCCCCGGGGTCGGCCATCTCCCGCCGGCAGTCCTCACAGATGCTGACGTCCGGGGGAACCACGGAGGGCGCCCGGCCGCGCTGGGTGCTGCTGGCCTCGATGGAAAAAGTGTCAAACCCGTCCCCTTCCTCCTTCCAGGATACATCCAGGGTGTGAATGTCGGCCAGCGGCGGGGCGCGACTCCGCAGCTCACGCAGGAAGCGCTCCAGGTCGGGCCGGCTACCCTCCACCACGATTTCCACTCCGGCGTCTCCCCGGTTGAGCACATAGCCGGTCAGCCCGTGCCCGGCGGCCAGGCGGTACACAAAGGGACGGAAGCCCACACCCTGAACGATGCCGGTAACCTGCACCACGGCCTGCATGCAGGTTGTTCAGAAAGCGGCGCTATTTAATCCTTTTCCATCCGGGTCAGCCTCTGCGCTATCTCCCGGACCTTGTCCACCACCTGACCGGGATGGTCACCCAGGACGCGAATCATGGCCTCCTTGCCCATGCCCCCGCCGTCCCAGATGACGTCGGGCGCCTGGCCGAGAGAGCGGATGGCCCGGTCGGTGCCCCATTCCATGGTGGAGACGCTCTCCGGCTCCTCCGCTCGGTCGAAATGCCCCACGGTCAGCCCCGCCTCCCGGCAGGCATCCACATGCTCCGGCCTATAGGCGATGTTCACCGCAGCTCTCTTGGCCGGGTCGTGCTGCATGGCAGCCAGCACGATGGCCGCCACGTGGCGGGAGACGCCGAACCGGCACTGACCCACCTGCACCAGCCGACCGGCGTAGACCATTCTGCCCCTGATGGCGCACACCTGCTGGGGCCCGGCGGCCCCGGGCAGGGCGTAGGCCATGTTGATGCCCACCTCGGGCAGCAGGAAGGGGGGAAGGATGCTTCCCAGGTCGTCCAGGGCCGTCTGCAGCTCATGCCACACCCGGGTGCGCTCTCCGTTGAGGACGGGCAGCGGGTGGTCGGCCTGCCGGACCACGTCCACGCCCTTCCCTGGAGTGACGGCCTGCCGGATGGCCGCCCAGGTGTACTGCTTGGCCCTCCGTACGCTTTCCCGGGTTTCGTGGCCCTGGGCCAGAAAGGCGGCAATGTAGGCGGAGAGGGTGCATCCGGAGCCGTGAGCGGCGCGGTCAAGGCGAGGAAGGGTAAAATGGTGGAACTGGTGGCCGTCAAACAGCACGTCGGTGGGCTCCTCCAGGTGACCGCCGGTGACCAGCACGTGGGAGGCTCCCCGGTCATGCAGGATGCGGCAGGCATCGTGTATATCCTCGAGGGTGGCAATCTCGGTGCCGGTCAGGGTCGCGGCCTCCTCCAGGTTGGGAGTGACCACGGCGGCCAGAGGGAGGAGATCGTCTATCAGAGCCTGCTTGAGGTCGTCGCTGGCCAGGGCGTAGCGGGTAGTGGACACCATCACCGGGTCCACCACCAGCGGGACGTCTTCCAGGAGGTCGGCCACCCGGCGGGCTATTTCTGCGCTGTACAGCATGCCGGTCTTGGCCGCCGTCACCCGGCAGTCGTCCCTCACCGCGGTGATTTGCTCCTCCACCACCTCCACCGGCAGGGGAAGAATGCTGGCCACCCCCCGGGTGTTCTGGGCGGTGACCGCGGTAAGAGCGCTGGCGCCGTGCACCCCCGCCGTGTGAAAGGCCTTCACATCAGCCTGGATGCCCGCCCCGCCGGAGGAATCCGAGCCGGCCACGGACAGTACGGTGGGAACCATGTGGATATACGGAGCGGGCCTTTATGAGTGTTTGCCTCGCATCCCGTTTTCCGCCCCGCTGTATAAAGGCAGCCCTGGCAGCAGAGGATACACTGAGGGGCCCTGCCAAACCCTTATTTATGGCTGCTCCCATGTACCTCTATGCCCAGGAAGGTCATCAAGAAGGACGGGCGCGAGGAGGAGTTTATCCCCGAAAAAATCGTGGTGTCGGCGGTGAAAAGCGGCGCTCCCCCGGAGCTGGCACGGGAGATAGCCCGGGAGATTCAGGCCACCCGGCAGGAGACCATGGAGAGCAAGGAAATCCGGGAGCGGGTGCTGGAGAAGCTGAGGGCGGTAAACCCCGTCTATGAGCACAACTGGAGGTCCTACGACAAGGCGGCCAAGCGCCTCTACGACCGATACAAGGGCGGTCTGTACTCCTGAGGACCGGCGGTTCTGTAACGTTTGCGGGTGATTGCTTCGTTTTGTTATCAGATGCAGTATGAATAATCACCCGAGTTTCCAACAGTACCGGTTGCCGACGTGTTCGTACTGCGTGACGTGCTCCCCGCCATGAATGGCGGGGCTTCCTATGAGGCGGAGGGCTGGCGGAAGGAAGTCAATGTGGTCTGATGGACATGGTGGTTTTTCACGTAGTTAATGGT
>DSCA01000138.1 GCA_011049295.1 Thermoplasmatales archaeon | reverse complement strand
GCCCACCGTCAGCAAGAACGACTTCCGCAAAAACTTCCCCCAGGGCATCGTCCACCCCTACTTTGACACCACCCACGCCCACCTGGTGAGCACCTCCGGCTCCACCGGACAACCCGTCTCCCTCTACACCGACGTGTACACCGTCATCAAAGCCCTCTTCGGCTTCATCCGAGAACTAAGGGAATACAACGTCAGCTGGCACAAAACCAAAATGAGCGTCATCGTGGATTTGACTCCGGAAAGCGCAGAGGAGGCCTATCTGGCGCGCACCGTTATGCCCTACCTGGGTAAGCTTTTTTCCTTTGACAACCTGCAGATTCTGCACGTGGGCGACGAGCCCCGGGACCTGATTGAAAAAATAGATGGCTTCCAGCCGGAATTCCTGGGCGGCTACCCGGGCGTGCTGCGGGCCCTGGCCGTCCTCAAACGCAAAGGCCACGGGGAGCACATTCAGCCCCGGGTCATGTCTTCGTCCGGGGCAGTGCTGGACGACTACACCAAGCGATACATCGAGGACGCCTTCCACGCCCCCATCTTCGACGTGTACGGCTCCACGGAGGCCGGACCCGTGGCCTTTGAATGCCGGGAGGGAAACTACCACATCCATTCCGACTTCGTCCACCTGGAATTCCTGGACGGCCAGGGTGAAGATGTGGCTCCCGGCGAGCCGGGCCACCTGGTCATCACCAAGCTCTACGGCCGGGGAACACCGGTGATTCGCTACACGGGCATGAACGATTTCATCATTCCCCTGGAGGGGCTCTGCCCCTGCGGCATCAACACCCATCTCCTGGGTATAGTGGGTGGACGCAAGGCGGACTCCATTATTCTGGATGAGGGCAAAATCATTCCTCCCTCCGCCATCACCGGCATTCCGGGCAAGGTGATGCACGAAATGGGCACCGACAAGATTCAACAGTTCCAGATAGTGCAGAAAAGCCTGAGCCGGGTGGAGATTCTGCTGGTCATCGACGGGGCGCTGCGCCACGTGGGCCCCCCTGTGGACCGGATTAGAGAGGAGCTCCAGCGTCGCTTCCAGGAAAAATTCGGAAACGGAGTGGAGGTGGAGGTCAAGGAAGTAGACCACATCAAGCAGAGCGAACACCTGGACACGCCCCCCCACGTGGTGATATCCGAGGTCAAGGTTACCTGACCGGCGCCCATGCTCTACTTTTAAATAGGGGTTGCCTTTTTACCCATATCTGGAGGGTTACCATGGTGGTCGTCAATCATTATCAATGTCTGCACTGCGGCGGGTGCGTGGGGCTGTGCCCGGTCAACGCCCTCACCCTGTACGAGCTGCACCTGGAGGTGTCGGAGGCCTGCACCGAGTGCGGCATCTGCGTCAAATTCTGTCCCGTGGGGGCGCTGGAGGGGACACCATGAAGGTCGACTGCCTGGTGGTGGGGGCCGGACCGGCGGGAAGCGTGACCGCCGGGGACCTGGCCCGACGCGGGGTGGAGACTCTGGTGGTGGAAAAGAAGGCAGAAATTGGCCCCCCCAAAAGATGTGCAGAGGGTGTGTCTCAGCGGAGCCTGGAGGCGCTGGGCATCAACCCCCATCCGCATAGCATCGCCCGCACCATCACCGGAGCCGCCCTGTATGCGCCGTCCGGCAAGCAGGTGGTCATGGAGGGCCAGGGAATGGAGGGCTACGTGCTGGAGCGCAAGATTTTTGAGAAGCATCTGGCCAGCCAGGCCATCCAGGCCGGCGCCCGGTACATGGTCAAGACCCAGGTTCTGGATATGCAGCGGGTCAATGGTGCCTGGGAGGCACAGATTCGGGGACTGGAGGGCACGGAGACGGTCACCGCCGACCTGGTTATTGGGGCCGACGGAGTGGAATCCAAGGTGGGCCGGTGGGCGGGGCTGAAGAGCCTCAACCGGCTCACCGACTACCATTCCGGCTTTCAGTACGAGATGGCCAACGTGAGCGTCAACGAAAGCTACATCCACCTGTTCTTCGGGCGGGAGGTGGCCCCCCTGGGCTACGTCTGGGTGTTCCCCAAGGCCTTTTCCGCCAACGTGGGACTGGGCATCCTGGAGCGAGAGGCCCGGATGCGCTCCCATCAGTATCTGAAACGGTTTATTGCTAACCATCCGGAGATGTTTGCCCGGGCCAGCCCCATCGAGGTAAACGGCGGCGGGATACCGGTAAACCACTTTACGGACATGGTGGCCGACGGGGTGATGCTGGTGGGCGACGCCGCCCAGCTGGTCAATCCCATCCACGGCGGAGGAATCGTCCGGGCCATGCATTCTGCCCAGATGGCCGCCGAGGTGGGAGCCTCCGCGCTCCGGGAGGGGGACCTGTCCCGTGACCGCCTGCTGTCCTACCGCCGGCAGTGGGACCAGGTTTACGAGGACAAGACGGCCCAGTTGCTCAAACTGCGTTTCTTTCTGGAAAAGCTGGAGGACAAGGACTTTGAGCTGCTGGCGGACATACTGGACGGCGCCGACATCTTCGAGCTGACTCAGGCCCGGCTGTCGTTTTTCATCAAAAAGGTACTGAAGCGCCCGTCGCTCCTCGGCCTGGCCAAAAAATATCTCACCGACTAGCCGATAGCATGACCGGGCAGGACAGCAACCCCTCGTCGGCCTCGTCCGCCTCCCTGCAGCGCCGGATTCGACAGCTGGAGGAGCAGGTGGCCGCGCTAACCTCTATCCGACATCATTTCGACGCCGTGTTCAACCATCCCCACTCCTTCGTGGGCATCCTGGACAGGGAGGGAGCAGTGCTGAGGGAAAACCAGGCAGAGCAGGCAGACATCCGGGGAAAACCATTTTGGGAAACTCCCTGGTGGACGCACTCCCCACCCCTCCAGGACAAACTGCGCCGGCACGTCCAGCAGCGGCACGGGTATCCACAGGGGGTCAAAGAGGACATCTTCGGGGAGCGCTTCAGATATGGCGAGGAGGCGGGCACCGGGCTGGGGCTGTACATCGTCAAAAAGACGGTGGAGCGCTACGGGGGGAACGTAGCCGTGGAGGACAACCGTCCGCAGGGCACAGTCTTCGTTCTGCACCTGCGACGTGCTCACCCCTAAGTTCAAATATTCTTTCCGGATATAGTCATGGAGGCATCATGTATTCATCAAAAAAAGCGGCCGCCTGCGTATGCATCGGCTTGCTCGTTTTTCTGGCGGGACAGGGGATTTTCAGCGAGAGATACCTGTCGGCGGAGACCGTGCAGCCGGTTGTCCGGCCCACAGTTCCGTCCGGCATCTGGGAGCGCTACCTTCCCCATTACGGGGAGACGGTGGCCGGAATTCCCCCCGAGCGGTGGGACTGGCGGGACGTGAACGGCACGGACTGGACCACCCCGGTCAGAGACCAGTTGCAGGACGTGTGCGGCAGCTGCTGGGCTTTTGGAGCCCTGGCGGGTCTGGAGGCCGCGGTGAAAATATGGCGGAACGAGCCGGATGCAGAGGTGGACCTGTCCGAGCAGTACATGCTCTCCTGCTCTCCCGGTGGTTGCAGCGGCTGGTACTGGTTCAGCACCCTCAACTGGGTAAAAAACAACGGGGCCATTCCCGAGTGGTGCATGCCCTATCAGGCCAACGACACCATTCCCTGCGAGGCCAAATGTGAGGACTGGCGCGAGCATCTGGTGGGCATCGAGGGCTACCGGGCGGTGAGCTCCAACCCGGAATCTATTCAGAATGCTCTGGTACAGTACGGCCCGTTACCCACCACCATGGACGTGTACGGAGACTTCTATCCGGTCTACCCGGGCGGGGTCTACCGGCAAAACTCCGATGAATTCGTGTTCGGCCACTGCGTGACCATCATGGGCTACGACAACACCTGGGGCGGCGAAGGGGAGGGCTACTGGATTGTCAAAAACAGCTGGGGCCCAGAATGGGGCGAGGACGGCTGGTTCCGCATCGCCTACGGTGAATGCAACATAGAAAGAGGGGTGCACTATTACACCGGCCCCAACTGTCCGCCGCCGCGCCCGGCTCCCCCCACCGGGGAAACCCGGGGAAAGCCCGGCCAGCCGTACACCTACACCGCCCAGGTGGCCGACCCCGACGGAGACCAGTTGCGCTACTGTTTTGACTGGGGAGACGGCAACACCACCTGGACTCCCCTGCTGCCGGCGGGAACCGCGGCCACAGTCAATTACACCTGGGCGGAAAAGGGAGACTATGCGGTGCGGGTGATGGCGGAGGACGAACACGGTCTGGAAAGCGACTGGTCGGAGCCCCTGCCGGTGAGCATGCCCCGCGGTCGCCATGCTCTCTGGCCCTGGCTGGAGGAGGCGGCAGCCTGGCTGCAGATGCTCCTAAGCCGCCTTGTCCTTCCCCTGGCCTAAGCCCGGGCTGCGGATTAGCAGGGCCCGGTGGTCCCGGCAGTAAGGGTCCAGAGACACCGATTCCTGCACGTGGTACAACTGGCCGAGGCTACGCTCCGCCTCCCTGAAAATGTGATGGGGATGGCGACCCACGTCGATGCTCCGGGCCTTCACCATAATCATGCCCCAGGCGGGCCTGAACAGAGCCATGTTTTTACAGAAGATGTCCACCTGGTCCCTCTGGGCGATGTCCTGGTACAGCAGGTCCACCTGGCCCACCTGCGCCCGGTAGGTGCGGGGCTTGCCCGCATCCCCCAGAATGGGAACCAGGTGAGGGCGGCTACGGCACAGGAGCAGGAGTTTGCGCATGGCTCCCGACGCTATCTCCACGGCATAGATGAGGCCCTGGGTGGCAATGTCCGAGAGGTGGGAGACGGTGGTCCCGGTGGCCGCCCCCAGGTAGAGCACGGTGCTACAGTGGCTCAGAGGAAAATTCTGCAGGCCGTTCATGATGGCCGCTGCCAGCTTGCTCTTGTAGGGGTTCCAGGAGCGATATTCAACGCCGTCCTCCACCACCAGCGTCTCCCCATATACCTGCTGGCCGGGGACCCGGTTTTTGGTGTACAGCTTGCCCCCCCTTTCGAACACACCCGGAAAGCACTGCCTCATCCCGGTCACCGTATCCGGCGACGGGCCATGTCGCAGGCCACGCTGGAGACGTCGATGACCGGTGCCACCGGGGGGGCATAGGCGGTCTCGGTGCCCAGAAAGGAGTTTAGGTCCAGGCCGGCATGGATGGCAAGAGCAAACTTGTTGATGCGCTGCGCCGCTCCCGGGCCCACGGCCTGTGCGCCCACCAGGTTTCCCTCCCTGTCGGCCAGCACCTTCACCGTCACCTCCTCTCCGGGCATGTACTCGGGGAGGGTGCTACCGGTGAACTTGCCCACCACCGGCCTGAAGGGCAGTGTGTCGCTGACCGGGCCCACGGCGGCGATTTCCGTGCCGAAAAGACGGGTGGTGCGGGCGTTGAGCAGGGGAGGCATGACCGCCTCTCCGCCCACCGCGTTTTCCCCGGCCACCATGGCCTGCCGGACGGCTATGCTGCCCAGCCCCACCACCACGTCGTTGCCCAGACGGTCCCTGTACCGGGTGCAGTCGCCCACCGCATAGACGTCCTCCCGGCGGGTCTGGCAGCGCTCGTCCACCACGATGGCCCTGTCGGCGAGGGAGGGAGCTAGGTCGATGTTGGGGCGGTTGCCGGTGGCCACAATGACCAGGTCTCCCTCAAACGACACCGGGGCGCCCTCTCCGTCCACGGCGGTCACCACCATGTCTTCCCGCGCGGCGATGTCGGTCACCCGGTACTGAAAGTGAAAATGGATGTCCGGCATGCGGCTCCGCGCCACCTCCGCCATATCCCGGTCCAGCATGGTGAGCAGAGCCTCGGGGAGAAACTCCAGCACCGTAACCTCCAGTCCCCGGCGGTGCAGGGCTTCCGCCGTCTCCAGGCCGATCAGGCCGGCCCCTATGATGATGGCCCGCCCTCCGTTCCGGGCAGCTGCAGCGATGGCCCGGGCGTCGTCCAGGGTGCGCAGAAAAAACGTGTTCCCCGCGGGCGGGACGGGGGAGGAGGGAGATGCGCCGGTGGCCAGAACAAGGGCATCGTAGCTGTACCATTGGCCGCCGGTGCTCACCGTGCGGTTGTCCAGGTCTATTTCCCGGACCGGGGTTCCCAGACACAGGTCAATGCGGGCCTTGGCAAACCACTCCTCGCTGAACTCAATGACTGCCTCCGGGGCCAGGTCGCCGGCAATCACCCAGGGAAGAGCACACTTGGAATACTGGGGATAGGGCCCCTGCTCAAACACGGTGATGTCCGCGGTGCGGTGGTGCTTGCGGGCAAACTGGGCGGCGGTGGCCCCGGCGGCTCCGCCTCCGATTACAATAACGTTCATGCAGGGGTATCAGGTCCCCGTTAATGACATTTACTCCTGCAGAAGGCCCCTGATTTTGTCTATAAATCCGTCAAAACCGATGGGTCGGGGTATCACCCCCCGTGCCCCGGCCTCCCGCAGCTTGGTGGCCCAGATGGTCTCGAAGAAGGCAGTAAAGCCGTAGATACGGGCTCCGGGGTCCAGCTCGACAATGCGGCGGGTGGCCTCCACCCCGTCAATGCCGGGCAATTTGAGGTCCATAATCACCAGGTGGGGGGGAGCCCCGTCGTTCATCATGCTCCAGTACATGGACACACCCTCCTCTCCGGTGAACGCCTGGTGCAGCTCCACATCCAGGCCCGAGCGCTGAAGGTAAATCTGCATGAGGTTCTGCATGTCCTGCTCGTCTTCCACGATCAACAGCCGCTTGGTCATCTGGACCCCGATTAATTGACCTGCGGCTATAAATGCTTATCTTTTTTTTTCTGTCCACGGCTGAGGGGCAAACAGCGCCGCCAGCTCCGCCGGCCGATGCACCAGGTGGTCCGGCTGTGCCTGGCCGACCCGCGGGCCGTGCCATCCCCAAGTCACCCCCACCGTTTTCACTCCCGCCTGCCTCCCCTCCCGAATGTCGCCGATGGTATCTCCGATGTAGAAGCAGGAGAGGCCCGGGAACTCCTGCCGGAGACCAGCCAAAATGGTGGCCTTGACAGGCTCCCGGTCGGAGCCGATGACCCGGTCAAACCAGGGCAGGTCTCGGTCGGCCAGGAATGTCTCTACCGTTTCCGTCTCGTTGGAGGTAACCACCACCAGGCTATGGATGGCGGAGAGAGAGCGCACCACCTCGGCCATGCCCGGGAACACCTGCAAGCGGCCCCAGCTGCTCATGATGGCTTCTTTCACCTGCAGCACTATCCGCAGGATGGTGGACCGGGACATACCTCTATTCATCATTCCCAGGTAGAGGTTGTCCTCCAGCAGGCGGAAAAAATCTGCCTCATCCTTCAGGGGGGCCCCCTCCCGTCGGCAGGCCTCCAGGAAGGCGGGCATAAAAACGTCCAGGGAGTCTACCAGCACACCGTCAAAGTCAAAAACCAGCAGATGAGCCATACCCAGGGTGAATAGGTCCGGGCATAAATAGATGTCTGCCGCCACCAACAGTAACCTTTTTACCCGACCAGCAGTATTGAGGATGATGGCGGTTGCTTCGGTTCCCGGAAAAATCATTCTTCTGGGCGAACACGGGGTCCTGTACGGACAACCCTGCCTGTCGGTGGCCATCGACCTGCGGGTGGGGGTGGAAATGCAGGAGGGAAGCGCGGCCACCGTCAACGGCCGCCCCCTGGACAGTCGCCGCCATACCTACATCAAGCATGCCATCGACAAATATTGGCAGGGAGAACCCCTGGAAGTGGTGACCTACTCCAAGATTCCCTCGGCCAGCGGCCTGGGCTCGTCGGCGGCCATCACCACGGCCAGCGTGGCCTGCCTGCTCACCCTCCAGCAATCGTTTTCTCCGGAGGAGGTGGCACAAAGGGCCTTTGCCGTGGAATACGAGGTGCAGCGGGGAGGCAGCCCCAACGACACGTCTGCCTGCACCCAGGGATCGGCCATCGTCCTGGCCCGGGAAAAGAGGGACCACTTCATCTGGAAGATATCCCGCAAGGACCGTACCTGGTATGTGCACAGCATCCCCGCACCGGAGATGGACATCGTGGTGGGGGTGACCGGGGTCAAGTCAAAAACGCCTCAGCTGGTGAAAAAGGTGCGCCGCTTCGTCAACTACTCCGGCTTTGCCCGCGAATTGACCCAGGACATCGGCGGATGGGTGGAGGAGGGCATTGCGGCTCTGGCCCACAGCGACTTTGTGTCCCTGGGAGAGGCCATGACCGAAAGCCAGAAGATACTGCACACCCTGGGAGCCAGCTCCCCGGAACTGGAAAAACTCATTCAGGCATCCCTCCGGGCCGGTGCCTACGGAGCCAAGCTCACCGGAGCGGGGGGCGGCGGGAGCATGATTGCCCTCACCGACGAGCCGGAAAAGGTAGCCATCGCCATAGAGAAAGCGGGGGGCAAGGCCCTGGTGACCTCTATATCCCGCGAGGGCACCAAGGTATGGGTGTAGCCCTGCAGGGCGGCCAGGCCCGGAGGTCATTCAGCGCAACGAGTGAAACACCAGGCCGGTGAGCAGCTTGGGGTCAAACCAGGTGGACTTGGGAGGCATGCTGAGCTGCTCGTCCGCAACCTGCTCCAGCTCTTGGACGCTGGTGGGATGCAGGTAGAAAGCGGCTTCGTTGCCCTCTTCGTCCACCAGGCGTTCATATTCCTCGCGGGGCAGGTCACCGCCCACGAAAAAAATCCGGGGGTCGTTTCGGATGTCAGTGATGCCCAGTATGGGAGCCAGCAGCTTGTTCTGCAAAAGGCTGACGTCCAGGGAGGCCACCGGGTCCTCCGGTATGTCCCAGGGAAGCAGCCGCCACCACTGCTGGCGCCAGTACATGTGAATCTCGTGTTTTCGTGGCTTCCGGAACTGCGGCAACCTTTCAACCCGGAAGTACTGGCCCAGGGCCTCCTCAAAATCCGGCCTCTCGATGGTGGTCACCACCCGGTTGTAGGGCAAAATGCGCACCTCGTCGTCGCTGGCTGCAAACACCATGGCGTACTGGGCCTCCTCCTCCGTGTGATGCCGGGAGTATTCGTAGGCGGCGGCAATGCGATGATGCCCGTCGGCGATGTACAGCGGCTGACCCTCAAGCAGGGACTGGATGCGCTGGATGGTGGGCGAGTCACCAATCCGCCACAGCCGGTGGCGATAGCCGAACTTCCGGAAGTCGCACAGGGGCTGCTGCTGCATAGCCTGGTCCATAACCTGCTTGAGCTCCGTCTGGCTTCGAAACATGGTCCACACCAGTCCGGTGTTGGCACGGGTGGCCTCGATGTGCTTGATGCGGTCCTTCAGGGGCTTCTCCCGGGTTTCCTCGTGCTTTTTGATGCGCCCCGATGCATAGTCCTCCAGAGAGACGGCAACAATGAATCCCCGCTGGCTGAAGGCAGGGCTGCTCTCCTGGTAGAGATACATGGAGGGAGGATCACGGACCAGGGAGGGAAGCACCTGGTGGAAGGCCCTCCGTGCATTGGCATAGACCTCCTCGCCCTCTCCCTCGGGGAGAATGATGTGTACGGCGTTGTCGCTCTTGCGGAGCTCCGCCAGCTCCCTGTCGCTGATAACGTCGTAGGGTTTCACACAAAACGATTCGGGGTCCGGGGCCCGAAGGCCGGGAAAGGCTCGCACCTTGACCATGTTTTCACCTGTGAAGGACATGCCGGCATGCTTTATAAAGATAATGAGAAAAGCCTTAACGGCTGCCGGGATTGAGGAAGGTGCTCATC
>DSCA01000004.1 GCA_011049295.1 Thermoplasmatales archaeon | reverse complement strand
TTTCGGGACTGTACATTCACCGCTACCAGCGCATCGCAAAGCCGGGTCTTTGCATCGCGCCCGGCGGGCAACCAAAAACATATATCGAGGAGCATCTTTCCATTCCATGCACTGGGCAGACGTGGTGGCGGAGCAACTCCTGCAGCACAACCAGGCGCACGTCCTGGCCACCGCCATCACTCCCTCCGGACCCATACACGTGGGCAATATGCGGGAGGTGCTCACCACGGAGGCCGTCTATCGGGCACTGGTGGACCGGGGCGGCCACGCCGAGCTCATCTACATCGGTGATACCTTCGACCCCCTGCGCAAGGTCTATCCCTTTCTGTCCGACGACTACCAGCAGTACGTGGGGATGCCCCTCTCTGAGATTCCCTGTCCCTGCGGTCGGCATGAAAGCTATGCGCACCACTTCCTGTCCCCCTTTCTGGAATCTCTGGAGGAGCTGGGCGTGCACCCCACGGTGTATCTGGCCCATGAGCTGTACGGAGAGGGACGCTACCACCAGGCCATCAGAAGAGCCCTGGATGGCGCCGATACCGTCCGTGCCATTCTCAGCGAGGTGTCCAGCCGGGACCTCTCCTCCTCCTGGGTGCCCTTCACCGTGCGCTGTCCCTCCTGCGGCAAACTGCAGGGAGAGGTGGTGGACTACCGTTACCCCTCCGTCCGCTATCGATGCCCGTCCTGCCGGGAGGAGGGCGAGGTGGACCTGCGGCAGGGAGGCGTGGGCAAGCTGCCCTGGCGGGTGGACTGGCCGGCCCGGTGGAGCATGTTCGGGGTGACCTTCGAGGCCTTTGGCAAGGACCACGCGGCGGCCGGCAGCTCCTGGGATACGGGCCAGCGCATTGTCCGGGAGGTCTACGGTCGGGAGCCTCCCACTCCCCTGGTGTACGAGTTCATCCACCTCAAGGGAAAGGGGGCCATGCACGGCTCCACGGGCACCGCGGTGGCCGCCGAGGACATGCTGGCGATAACCCCGCCGGAGGTGCTGCGCTTCCTGCTGATGAAGACCGAGCCGTCCCGGCACATTGACTTCGATACGGGCTTCGGCCTCCTGGACCTGGTGGATGAGTACGACCGCTATGAGCGCATCGTGTTTGGCCTGGAGGAGGAGCAGGCCGGGGTGAAGGAGGCGGAGCGCATCTACTGGCTGTCCCAGCCCCACCCCCGGGCCGCCCACGTTATGTCCGCGCAGGTGCCCTACCGTCATCTGGTGACCATCGTGCAGATTGCCCGCGACTGGGACCAGGTCAAGGAGATTCTGCGCCGCAACGGAGAGATTGGCGAGCTCAGTGCCTACGAGGAGGGCAAGCTCCGCGAGCGGGTGGACAAGGTGAGCCACTGGCTGGACCGTTTCGCTCCGGAGTCGGTAAAGTTCGAGGTACAGGACAGCCTTCCCGACATAGAAGTCAGCGGGGAGATGCGGGCCTTTTTTGTCTCGCTGGCCGCCGCCCTGGGGGAGCAGCCCTGGGATGCAGAGGCCATTCATCAGACCATCCATGCCGTTGCCCAGGAGCAGGGGATGCCGGCGGGACGGGCCTTCCGGTATCTCTACCTGATTGTCCTGGGGCAGACCAAGGGCCCCCGGGCCGGATACTTCATCCATTCCCTGGGCCGGGAGTTCATGCTGGAGCGTCTGGCGGCGGCCGCGAAGGCTGGCGCATAACAAAAATCTTATCTATCCCGTGGGATATGCTTCTCTCATGCACCGACCCGTCACCCGGACCGCCGTTGCCTTCCTTCTGCTCATGGCCCTCGCCGTGGTCCTCAGGCTCTACAACATTGCCTATCCCTTTTCCCTCAACGGCATCGACGAAGGCGTCCATCTCATGGCCGCCAAACTGGCCGCCCAGGGATTCGACATGTACACGCAGATAAACGTGGTGCAGGCTCCCTTCTTTCTGTACGTTTACTCCCTCTTTCAGGGCAACGTGGTGGCCTGCCGGCTGCTCAGCGCCTTTTTCTCTCTCCTCGGCGTGGCCGGGGTGTACCTGTTCACCAGGAGGGTGGCAGACAGCCAGGCGGCCATGGTTGCCGGGGCGTTTATGGCCTGCAACTATCTGGTGGTCAAGGAAAGCAGGATTGCCTCCATGGACCTGTTTGCCAGCGTGTTGCTCATCTTTGCCTTTTATTTCCTGCTGGTGGCCCTGCAGCGCCAGACCGGCCGCACCGTTTTCCTCTCTCTGTCTGGGGTGCTCTTTGCCATGAGTGCGCTGACCAAACTCTTTGCCTTTATCCCCCTGGCCTGCGTGTCCCTTTACCTGTTCGTTCTGTGGCTGCACCGGCACGGATACGGGCGGGAGCGACGTCACCTCCTGTTTCTCTCCGCTTTTTTCCTGGCGGCGCTGGGGGGAGGACTGACCATATTGTCCATCTACGGCCTGGAGACCACCTTCACCGGCATGGTGCTCAACAACCTGTACCGGCCCGAGCAGAGCCTGGGAGACAAGATACGCCAGGTGGCCACCTTTGGGGCCTTGATGTCCGTTCCCCTGGCCTTCTCCCTGTATGCCATCAGAAAACGATACCGGTGGCGGGAGACCCACCTTCTGCTCATCTGGCTCCTGCCACTGCTGGTTTTTTTCCTGGTGCAGAGCCTGACCTGGATGCATCACTACACCCTCATCGTGCCCCCGGTGTGCATACTGGGCGCCCTGGGGCTCCACGAGGTGTTTACCTCCTCGGATCCCGCCTCCGGCCCCCGGTTTTCCCCCGGTCTATGGACGGGACGCCTGCGGGCAGCGCGGCACTCCGCCCGGAGCCGGGTGGCCGCCGTGCTGGTCACGGCGATTTTCATCGGGGGCATGGTGGTCAGCGGGTCGGTGGCCGTGTTCACCACGGAAGAGCCCGTGGCCTACCAGGTGGCGGAGGACGTCCGGCAGCTGACCACGGAAACGGAATGGGTCATCTCCGGTGATCCCACCGTGCTGCTGTACGCCGACCGCCTGCAGGTACCCGAGATCACCAATCTGGCCATGGTAAAATACCCGCAGATAACCAGTGCCGTCCTCGTCAATTTGACCGAGAGGTACAACGTGAGCACGGTGGTGGTCACCTACAACCTCTCCACGCATTCCGGCTACCTGGACTACCTGGGCCAGCACTTCCAGTTCCACCGGGCCTACGACCAGGAGGGAAACGTGTCTACTGTCCCCGGGATTATCCCGGTGAGCACCGACACCTATGTCCTCTACCATCGCAACCAGTCACCGCCCGATATCTATTTATAAAAAAGTCAGGTTTAGCCACATGGAGAGAACGTCACGCATTCCCGGGTTTTACCAGCTGCCGGTGGAAGAGCGCGTCGCCAAAGTAGCCGCCTTTGCCGGGCTGACCGAGGAGGAGGAGGCCCTGCTGCGCTCCCTGGACGGACTGGAGCGGGAAACCGCCGACCGGATGATAGAAAACGTCATCGGAGCCCTGCAGGTGCCCATGGGCGTCGCTACCAATTTTCTCATCAACGGCCGCGATTACCTGATTCCCATGGCCGTGGAGGAGACCTCGGTGGTGGCCGCCGCCTCCAACGGGGCCAAGCAGGCCCGGGTCAGCGGGGGCTTCACCGCCCGGGCCACCGACCCCCTCATGATAGGTCAGATACAGGTCATGCATCCGGCTCCCGATGCCCCGGACCGCATCGCGGCGGGCAAGCAGGACATCATTGACCTGGCCAACGCCCAGGACAGGGTGCTGGTCAAGCTGGGAGGGGGGGCCCGGGATGTTGAGACCCGCACTCTGGATAAAGACATGCTGGCCGTACACATCCTGGTGGACGTCCGGGACGCCATGGGGGCCAACGCCGTGAACACCATGGCCGAGGCATGCGCACCCCTGGTGGAGGAACTCACCGGTGGGGAGAGCCGCCTGCGTATTATCTCCAACCTGGCGGACCGGCGGCTGGCGGAGGCCACGGCGGTCTTCCACCGGGAGACGGTGGGCGGGGAGGAGGTGGTGGACCACATGCTGGACGCCTATCGTTTTGCCGCCCTGGATCCCTACCGGGCGGCCACCCACAACAAGGGCATCATGAACGGCATCGATGCAGTGGTTCTGGCCACCGGAAACGACTGGCGGGCCGTGGAGGCAGGTGCCCATGCCTACGCCGCCCGGGACGGCTACGCCCCGCTCACCCAGTGGGAGAAAACCCCGGAGGGGCACCTCAAGGGCACCATCCGGCTCCCCCTGGCGGTGGGAATCGTGGGGGGGACCACCAAGGTGCACCCCGCGGCGCGGGTGGCATTGAAGATTTTGGGTGTGCAGTCGGCGGGGGAGCTGGCCGAGGTCATGGCCTCGGTGGGCCTGGCCCAGAACTTTGCCGCCATGCACGCCCTGGCCACCAAGGGCATCCAGAAGGGGCACATGCGCCTGCACGCCAAAAACATCGCCCTGACGGCTGGCGCCGTGGGCGAGGAGATAGACCGGGTGGCGGAGCAGATGGTGAAGGAAAACACCATCAGGGTGGACCGGGCGGAGGAGATACTGGCGAAGCTGCGGCGGACCTAGAAAAACGGCAGAGTCAGCGCATACGCCGGAACACCCGGGAGACCACCAGAACCACGCCCGCGGCCAGGGCATAGGAGGCCAGGGTTCCCCACACCAGCCCGTGGGAGGGATAGAGGTAGTGGATGGCGGTGGCGTAGCCCACCACGGTCAGGCTCCCCAGAATCATGGACTTGGCCATGGCTCCGGCAAACCGGGCTCCGTGTTCCAGCACGAAAATGGTCATGGTGGACAGGAAAATGGCCGGAAACACGGAAAAAATGCCGCTGATGGCCGCCCCCACGTTGGCCAGCACCACCGCCAGGGCGATAACCGACCCGGCAAACAGCCCGCGCAGCAGTATTTTCTGCGGTGTGTAGTGCACCCTCACCCGGGTCCCGGAGACCACCTTCTTTTTGACCTCCAGAAAAAGAAAGGCGGGCAGCATCATGCCCCCGTACAGGGCCAGGGAGGGCAGAACACTCTGCGGGTCCAGCCACACCAGCACCGCGGACATCCCCGCCCAGGAGGCCAGCGACACCACCAGGGCATAGGGCAGGGAGCGGAAAGCGGTCAGGGAAAAGATGAGCAGAAAGAGGATGTTGACCCCCATCTCCGCCGGCACCACGGCCACCGCCCGGGAGGCAAAATCCGTGCCGTTGTTGTAGGCTATGAAGAAAAAGGCCACCGCCATGTTGGTGGGCAGGGTGCCGATGATTCCCCCTATTTTGGTGCCGAAGCGCTCGGCGGCAATGGTGATAACGATGACCACCAGGACGGACAGAAGAA
Organism: Thermoplasmatales archaeon; assembly: GCA_011049295.1. Lineage (GTDB taxonomy): Archaea > Thermoplasmatota > E2 > UBA202 > DSCA01 > DSCA01. Next base: position 4,371 of record DSCA01000004.1, on the reverse strand, counting down.
AGGGGATAGCGAACTGGGTGAGCCAATTCATGCACCGGGAAAGACTACCTCTTTAAAACGGTTGCCTCCTCTCACCTATGACTGCCGCAGACATGAAGGGGGGCAGCGGGCACCAATAATCAACATTTTTATAGAATCTGTTCATACACTCTGGAGGGACATGGACAACGGCATCCTGGAGCGGCATTATTCCAACATATTTACCCTTCCCCGCAAACGCTTCACCCTCATCCTGGGCATGGTCACCATCGCCATCGCCTCCCTGCTCTACGGCACGGCCCGGGCGTTTTTTGCCCAGCGATATCTCCTGCTGGGGCTGTCCTTCATCATTCTCATCCTGGCGGTGGGGCGGCTCATCAGGATGGCCTTCAACGGGCAGCGCACCCTGTTCCTGGCCCTGATGATGCTCATCTTCGTAGAGATTTTTGACTTCATCGTCTACCACACGGGCTTTCCCTACCTGATTGCCCTCACCCCGGCCGTCATCTCCGCCTTCCTGGTCATCATTCTCTATTTCACCTCCGAGGCGTCGGAGGCCACGGTGGCCGCGGCCAGCATCAGCCTGATTTTGCTCATCTATCCCGTCAACTACTACTTCTCCTTCGAGTTTCCCAGCCGCTTTCACATCTTCGCCCTCACCGGCATCTATGCGGGCCTGGCCGTTCTGGGCACGGTCACCGGCTCCCTGTACATCCAGTTTCTGGACCAGGATATGGGGTTCAACGTCAAGCGGTTTCTGCGCGGCTTTCTGCTGTTCTGGCTGACCTCCGACCCGGAGCACCTGGAAGCCAGGCTGGCCGCCATCCGGGAGAGCTGCCGGGGATGGATACGCTGCCTGTCCATCGGCTCCGTCCACCTGCTCTCCACCTCCTTCCACCCCGGGCCCTTCCGCAACATCGGCAGTGCCACCCTGGTGGAGCAGATTCTGGCCCGGGGGGACTCCCTGTACCTGCACTCGGCCACCAACCACGACAAAAACCTGGTCAGCCACCACGAGGTCCAGTCCCTGCTCCAGAAAATAGACTGCGGCGGTACCACTCTGAACGCCCTCCGTCCCTACCGGGTGGCCAACCGCCGGTTCACCCTCACCGTGTTTCCCTTCGACCGCTTCTCGGTGATGGTGGTCAGCGGCAACCAGGTCATCGACGACCTCACCTCAGAGGTGCAGGAATACGCCGACCAATTCGGCGACATCCTGGTGGTGGACGCCCACAACGCCCACCAGAAGGGCTACGAGGTCACCCCGGATGACATCGCCGCCGTCAAGGACCTCATCGACCAGGCGGTGGGCACCCCCAGCCAGCCCCGCCCCCTGCGCTACGCCTTCTACAAACAGCGGGTGTCGGCGCCCAACATCTGCGACTACCTGGCCCTGCTGCTGCTGGACTACGGGGAGCAGCGCTATGGCCTGCTGATGATAGATTCCAACAACATCGACCGGGGATTCCGGGAGCACGTGGAGCGGTTCATGCGCCGCCGGGGAATCGAGCCCATCGTGATTTCCACCGACAACCACGTCAAGACCGGTCTGCCCCCCAAGCTGGAATACAAGCCGGCGGGCGCAGACAAGGGAGACGTCAAGACCGTCTTTTCCTTCCTGGAATCCATCGATTTCCACGCCCACACCGAGGAGGCCGTCATCTCCTACGCCAAGACCCCGGTGGAGGCCAGCGTCATCGGCAAGCGCTTTCTGGACGACCTGGAGGAGGCGGCGGCCCGGCTGGGCAAAAAGGCCGTGTACCTCTTCTTCGCCATCATTGGCCTCCAGCTCCTGGTGGCCATCCTCCTGGGAATGATATCTATATAGCTCTCTGATGTGGCGAATTGGGGCGTGCCGGCCTTTTTCCAGGTAAAGGCAGGCATCCCGCCATGCTGTCATTTTTATACTGTTACTGCATTTCCATCATGGATTTTTGGAGCCCGGACATCGAGGCCATGCCCCTGGACGAGCTGAAGGAGCTGCAGCTGCGCCGGCTGCAGAAGACGGTACGGCGGGCCTATGACACCAATGAGGCCTACCATCGCCTGTTCAAAGAGGCCGGGGTGGCACCCGGGGACATCCGCTCCCTGGACGACCTGGCCAGGCTGCCCTTTTTGACCAAGGACGACCTCCGCCACTACTATCCCTTCGGCCTGCTGTGCGTGGAAACCGACGACTGCGTGGAGCTGCATGCCTCCTCCGGCACCACGGGGACCCCGGTGGTGGGGCCCTACACCCGGGGCGATGTGGAGGTGTGGACGGAGGTCATGGCCCGGGCCCTGTGGGCCAACGGGATGCGCCAGAGCGACGTGCTGCAGAACGCCTACGGCTACGGATTGTTCACCGGTGCCCACGGGTTTGAGAAGGGAGCCCAGCGGATTGGGGCCCTGGTGGTTCCCATCGGCTCCGGCAACACCCGGCGGCAAATCACCCTGATGAAGGACTTCGGGACCACCGCCCTGTCCTGCACCCCCTCCTATTCCCTGTACATGGCGGAGGTGGCCCGGGAGATGGGCTTTGACCCCCGGGAGGACTTCCGGCTGCGCCTGGGTCTGTTCGGGGCCGAGGCCTGGAGCGACGAGATGCGGGCCAAAATCGAGGAGGAGTGGGGCATAGTGGCCCACGAGCACTACGGTCTCACCGAAATCATTGGACCCGGAGTGGTCACCGAGTGCTCGCACAAGCGGCTGCACGTCAACGCCGACCACTTCGTGACCGAAATCATCGACCCCCAGACCGGGGAGCAGCTGCCGCCGGGGGAGGAGGGGGAACTGGTGTTCACCACGGTCACCAAGGAGGCCTTTCCCGCCATCCGCTTCAGGACGGGGGACATCGCCCGCTATTCCGAGGAGCCCTGCGCCTGCGGCCGCACCCTTCCCGTTCAGTCCCGGATCAAGGGCAGAAGCGACGACATGATGAAAATCAAGGGGGTCATCGTGTTTCCCTCCCAGATTGAGGCGGCCATCATGGCGGTGGAGGGAACCAGCGGAAACTACCAGCTGGTGAAGCGGAAACAGAGGGAAATGAACTCTTTGAGCATCAAGATTGAGCCCACCGAGGAGCGCCACGCCCAGGGCCACCTGGACGACCTGGCCCAGAAAATAGAGGAGGAGGTCTACGCGGTTCTCAACCTGCACATCCCGGTGGAGGTGGTCCCCCCCAACACCATTCCCCGCAGCCTGGGCAAGGCCAAGCGGGTGGTGGAGGAATAGCTGCCCTCCCTCTACAGCACGGTGCTGAAGACCACGATCAGGGCGATGACCAGGGGCACGCAGACCAGGGTGGTCCAGGTGATGCTGTGGGCGGTGGATTTCTTGTCGATGCCGTAGGGGAGAAGAAACATGTTGGTGCTGGTGATGGGCAGCAGGGCGTTTATCACGATGACCGCGAACCAGGCGGCGGGGATGGCCCCCAGGAGCAGCAGGGGCGCCAGCAGGGCGGTGATGACCGCCGGGGTGAGCACCACGGTGAGCAGAAAGATGCGCCGCACCCAGGACCAGTGGTGCTCCTCGGTATCCATTTCCAGGCCCAGTAGTTTTTTTAGCTCTGATGCCTGCAGGTCGGCGGGATGGATGCCCGAGCCCACGTAGTACAGGGCGGCGGGGATGGTCACCGCGGTGTAGAACTTGAGGACGATGCCCAGGTCGCCGAAGGATGAGGTGGTGGTCCCGGTCAGCCCGTGGATGGCCACCGCCGCAATCACGAACAGCAGCAGGTACCAGGGATAGAGCTTCAAAAACCAGGGCAGCACCTGCCTGCTCTCTGCCCGGCCCGCGCCTTGTTTTTTGTGCAGATGGGACAGCATGTAGGGGATGACCGCGAACAGGGCGATGCCCACCAGGGCCATGAACATGCCGGCTTCCGTGGGCCAGTAGGTGACCATGGCGCTGCCGATGAAGGCGGCGCTTCTCCCCTGGTTGGTGAGCACGGTTCTTACGTAGAGGCTTTTTTGCTCTCCCTGCAGAGCCTGGCGGGACGCCGTATAGCGGGCGAAGGCCAGGGCCAGCAGATACATGAAGGTGATGACGGCTGCGGTTACCGCCGCAAATTCCAGCTGCTCCTGTCCCAGGTGGGTGTCCAGAAAAATGCGGAAGATGAGCACAGGGATGAAAAAATACAGCAGCACCAGGCCTATTTTTTTCATCACCGCCGCCACCCGCCGCTCCCCGAACAGGCGGCTGAGCAGGATGTTGGCCACGAAGCCCACCGCTATCCAGGGGAGGGTATACAGGCCGCTGATGTAGGGGATGGTGGACTCCAGAAGGTCAAGAATGGCAATCCCTCCCGTCTGAAAGCGGGCAGCCGATAAAAACATTGTGGAGGCCAGCCGGAGGGGGGGCGGGAAACGTTTAAAAACGGCCGGCATTTGTACCAGCCGCACCATGGAGGAG
>DSCA01000193.1 GCA_011049295.1 Thermoplasmatales archaeon | reverse complement strand
GGTCATATGGGAGAAATTTATATAAGCGTTGTGAAAGGAAGGCATGCTGAACTCAATCCAGGCTGGTAACCATTTTTATATAGTTTTTGTCCCTATTGCCGGGGACATTATTTGATACTTTTGCAAAAGTTTAAATATTTATTGCTTATTTAATGCTGTAGGAGGCGCCATGGTTGTCACCGTACCGGAATCCATACTCGCCCGGACGACCAAGTGCCACCGAGATTTTGCCTGCCTGGAGGAAGAAGACGGCCGGACCTGCCCGGTGGAGAGATATCTGGGAGACGGCCTGCTGTTTGTGGAGCCCGCCGACGACATTTACTGTTCCTACCGGACCTCGTTTGGCCATTCCTACATCTGCGGCTGCCCCGTCCGCCGCGAGCTGTACCTCTCCCACCAAAGGTGAGGACCGTTTTTTTACGAGGTCTCGCCGCCAGAAACAGGATACCCGTTGATTCCATTCACAAACCCGGGCCTCTGAAGATTCCAGAGGCACCATTAAAAGAATCTTTCCCCATCTCGGCTTTATGGTTTTAATGCGGCAGACACGCCGGCTACAGAACTTCCTCGAGCTCCAGCCGGTTGCCCCCCCGGGGATATATGATGGGCAGGCTCATTTCTTTGGCCCGCTGTTTTAGCTCCCGGTCGTTGGTGACCACCGCCCCGTCCATCTTCAGAGCCGTTTCCAGCACCCCTTCGTCCCCCTTGAACTGGGTCTCCATGAGCCGGAAGCCGCGCTTTTTTATGATGCTCAGCCCCAGCTTTGCCGCCCTTCCCACAGTGCCGTCCTGGCTGGCCAGCAGCTCCATCTCCTCCACCACCGAGCTGGGTACGATAATCCGGCAGATGCCCAGCAGTCTGGCCAGCTCCTTCTCGATATTGATGCCCTCCTGATAGGGGATCATCAAGGCGTTGGTATCCAGGATAACGGTCCTCATTGTATCTCACCGTAACCCACCAGTCGCCATCTCCGGCCTATTTGCTTGGATATGGCCACCGTTTGTCCCTCCTCTGCACAGACGGGGAGCTTGAGATTGGCTTCCACCACGTTGTCTATGGCCGAGGCCACCACCCCCACGGTGGTCGCCGTCCCCACGGTAAGCATTAACGGCTCGTTGGTTTTAATACCTTCGATGCGCTCTCCCACCGACCCCACCACCCGGTTGAGCAGGTGCACATCCAGTTTTAACTCCTCCCACACCGGAGGCAGCAATCCCTCCCGCCCCACGATGCTGCCCGCCAGGGCATCCGCCTTGGTCAGGGAGGGGTCGATTTTGGTGCCGATGCCCAGCAGCCCGCCGGGTCCCGCCTGCTCCACCGTACCCCCTCCGGTTACTATGGATGATATGCTGGTGAAGATGGACTCGTAGTGCTCCTTTCCATGCTCCTCCACCCGCCGCCCGGGCCGTATCTCGATGTCGTCGTCCACGGACAGCACGCCCTGTTTCAGGGATCCCCCGATGACTCCGCCCCTCAGGTCCCGGGGAAGGGTTCCCGGCTTGTTGACGTCGAAACTGCGGGCCGTATACATGATGGGATTCTTCTGCGTGTCGCGCTCCGGGGTGGGAATGCACTCCTGGATGGCCTGGATGAGGGTGTCCATGTTGGTCTCGTGGTGGGCGGAGACGGGAATGATGGGGGCATCCTCGGCAATGGTGCCCTCCACGAACTCTGCAATCTGCTGGTAGTTCTCCACCGCTGCCTCCCGGTTCACCAGGTCGATTTTGTTCTGCACGATGATGATGTTTTCGATGCCCGTGGTGTCCAGGGCCATCAGGTGCTCTTCGGTCTGGGGCTGGGGGCATTTTTCGTTGGCCGCCACCAGCAGCAGGGCCCCATCCATAATGGCCGCCCCGGATATGACCACCGCCATCAGGGTTTCGTGCCCCGGGGCATCCACGAAGGAAACCTTGCGCAGAGGCTCTCCTTTTCCACCGCACTGGGAGCATTCCGGTTTGGCGGAATAACACATGGGCTCCGGACAATTGGGGCATTTGTAAAAAGTGGCGTCGGCGTAGCCCAACTTGATGGAGATGCCGCGCTTCAGCTCCTCGGAGTGCTCATCCGTCCACTTTCCGGAGAGGGCCTGGGTCAGGGTGGTCTTGCCGTGGTCGACATGACCCACCATCCCGATGTTAACTTCAGGCTGCTTCATTTTTTTCTTCTGCTGCTTGTATCAACTCTTTCATGGGCTTGATGCCTTTTTTGACCACTTTCATGTTGATTTGCAAGGTGTTGAGACTGACGGTGTTGCCGCACACGGTTTTGCGCCGGCGCACGCCCCTGTCCCGGGGCCGGAAGCCGATGCTCTTGGTGAGCAGAATCTTGCGGCGGGAGATGCCGGGGATGTCCTTGCGCATGACAAACCCATCCTTGTCGCTGCCCCCGGTAATCCGCAACTTATACCCGGGCAGGGAAACAAAGATGCCGTCCACCTCGTCGCCGATTTTTTTGCCCACCAGGGAGTTGGCATGATGTCCACTCACGTCTACCTGTACGGCCTCGCTTTCATCGCTTACTACCACTTTAAACTCGGGCATAGTTCTCAATCTGCAATACAATCTCCTTTTAATATTTTTGGTGACTGTCCCCAGGGGAGCGCTCCCCCGTACCGGGCAAAATAAATATATATGAAAGCCGTTTTAGGACCGTATCAATCAGGTGAATCACTATGAACAGGTATATCTTTCGCGGTAATCTTTTCCGGGCTCTGGCCCTTGTGTTATGTGCTGCAATGGTCGCTCCGTCGTTTGCCCTGGTGGACAGCGAGGCGGCCAACGGGCCGCTGGAGGCCGACTTTTACTGGCAGCCGGAGGAGCCCACCGACCTGCAGACCGTGCATTTCTATGACAACTCGTCCGGTGACCCCATCGTCTGGATGTGGAGCTTTGGGGACGGCAGCACCGCCACCGACCCCAACCCCACCCACCGATATGCGGATGACGGCACCTATACGGTGCGTCTCACCGTCTGGAACGATGCCAGCGTGATGGACACGGTCACCAAAACCGTCACCGTGGCCAACGTGCCGCCGGTGGCCGACGCCGGCGGCGACCGCATCGTCAACAACCCCTCCGTTGCCTTCAATGCATCTGCCTCCTACGATCCGGACGGCTCCATCACCAGTTATTACTGGGAGTTTGGCGACGGGGGCACCGCCACCGGAAAAACGTGCAAGCACACCTACGGCGACGACGGCATCTACCACGTGACCCTCAACGTCACCGACGACGACGGGGCCTCCAACGAAACCGTGGCCCGCATCACCGTTGACACCCTTCCCCCGGAAACCAATGCCACCCTCAACGGCACCGAAGGGGCCGATGACTGGTACCGGGGCAACGTCACCGTCACCCTCAATGCCACCGACGTCCTCTCCGGAGTCAACGCCACATGGTACCTGCTCAACGAAACCTGGTATCTCTACAACGACTCCTTTGTGGTCAGCCAAGAGGGCAGGACCAACGTTACGTACTATTCCGTCGACAATGCCACCAACCGCGAAGACAACAACACCCTGCCGGTAAAAATTGACAACACTCCCCCGGTGACCAACGTCACTTTGGACGGCGACTTGGGCATCCGGGGCTGGTACCGGGGACCGGTGACCGCTGCCCTCACCGCCAACGACACCCTGTCTGGCGTGGATTCCATCCGCTACAGGGTGAACGACGGCGACTGGGAGGAGTACGATGGCGGGGTGACCGTGAGCAGCAGCGGCAATCACACCCTCTATTTCTATGCCGTGGACAACGCAGGCAACGAGGAACCGGTACAGAACGTCACCTTCCACATCGATACCCAGGCCCCCACCGTGACCCTCACTGCCCCCCGGGAGGGCTACATGTACCTCTTCGGGCGGGAGCTGATGCCCACCCTGCTGGGCAGAACCAAGATCATCGGAGCCTTTACCGCCGTGGCCACCGCCTCCGACCCCCTGTCGGGCATCTACGCCGTGTTCTTCAACCTGGGTGACGACGTGCTGTGGGAGGACTACACCGCGCCCTACCAGGCCGAGCTGCCCCGCCAGTTCCCGCTCGGAGTGAAGACCCTCTCCGCCACCGCCTACGACGGGGCCGGCAACACGGCCACCACTCCGGACGTCACCTACATCAAAATTCTCTAATCGGGAAAAATTGTCCGGCCCGCGTACTGGATGCGCAGGATGCGGTGGTAGGGTATGGCCCCCTGCTTGGTCAGCACAAAGTGAGACTCCAGATCAATGATATCCGATCCCCATACACAGGCCCGCGCTCCGGGGCTTCCCCGGTTGACGTACCATACCCGTACCCGGTCGAAGTCATATGCCTCATGCCATCGTATCCTGTTGAGCCACTTCCGGATGTCGCTCTGCATGCACAAGTCTTATATATGTGACGGCCATATTAAGTCTTGCTGTTTTGGGACGTGATATAATGGAACACAATAAAAAGGGCACAACCACACTGGGTTTGGTGTGCCAGGACGGCGTGGTGGTTGCCGCTGAGCACCGGGCGACCATGGGTACCATGATTGCCCACAAGGCAGCCAAGAAGATATTCAAAATAGACGACCACCTGGTGCTGACCACGGCCGGCCTGGTAGGCGATGCACAGATGCTGGCCCGCTACCTTAAGGTAGAATCAGAGTTATACAAGTTGCAGCGAGAAGCGAGCATGCCGGTGAAAGGAGCGGCCACCCTCATGGGAAACATATTGAACCAGCGCAAGTTCGCCCCGTTTTACGTGCAGTTGATTGTGGGCGGGGTGGACGCCAGCGGTCCACACGTGTTTTCCATCGATGCGGCCGGCGGGGCCATAGAGGACACCTACACCACCACCGGCTCCGGCTCCCCCTACGTGTTCGGGGTGCTGGAGGACCACTACAAGGAGGATATGGCGACCGGTGACGGCGTGGACCTGGCCATCCGTGCCCTGTCCGCAGCCATCAAACGGGATGCCGCCTCGGGCAACGGCATGGACGTGGCCGTCATCAAGCCCGGCGAGTACCGCGAAATCCCGCAAGACGAAATCGAGAAGCGGAAAAAAGCTCTCGAGATAAATTGAGAACATCCTAGTCATGGCAGCTGAAGACATCCTGCAAGAAATCCGGCAGGAAGCAAAGAAAATTTTGCCTGCCTCCATCCGGGTCACCGACATAGACTTTGAAGGGGCCCAACTGGTCATTTACACCAAGGACCCGGACAAGTTTGCAGAGCAGAACGAGCTGGTACGCCAGATGGCCAAAAAGCTGCAGAAGCGCATCGTGGTGCGGCCCGACCCCTCGGTGCTGGAAGACATCGAGACAGCGGAGCAAAAAATACACGAAATCATTCCCGGGGAGGCGGAGATAGCCAACACCTATTTTGAGCCCGACGTGGGCGAGGTGACCATCGAGGTGGGCAAGCCGGGCGTGGCCATCGGCAAGCACGGCGCCCTGCTCAATGGCATCAAGAAAGCCATCGGCTGGACGCCCAAGGTGATTCGCACCCCGCCCATGCCCTCCAAGACGGTGCAGGAAATACGGGGCTACATCCGGCAGGAGGCCGACGGACGCAAGGAGTTCCTGCGCCGCCTGGGCCGCCGCCTCCACCGCGGGGTTTCCGAGGGAGAAAAATGGGTGCGCATGACCTCCTTGGGCGGCTACCGGGAGGTGGGGCGGTCCTGTACCATGCTCAACACCCAGGACAGCAAGATTCTGATTGACTGCGGAGTGGATGTCTCCAGCTCGGACAACGGCTCCCCCTACCTCCATTTGCCGGAGGTGCTCCCCCTGGAATCCCTGGACGGGGTGGTGGTCACCCACGCTCATCTGGACCATGCCGGTCTGGTTCCCCTGCTGTTCAAGTACGGCTACGACGGGCCGGTGTACTGCACCTACCCCACCCGGGACGTGATGGTCCTTATGCAGATGGACTACATCAAGGTGGCAGCGGAAAACGCCCGCCGGCCCCCCTATCTCTCCGACCACATCCGGGAGGAAATCAAACACACCATCCCCCTCAACTATGGAGACACCACGGACATCTCCCCCGACATCCGGCTCACCATGCACCGGGCGGGACACATTCTGGGCTCGTCCATCTGCCACTTCCACATCGGCGACGGCCTGTACAATATCGCCTTTTCCGGCGACCTCAAGTACGAGCAGACACTGCTGTTCAGCCCGGCCGCCACCCACTTTCCCCGGCTGGAGGCGCTGATTCTGGAGTCCACCTACGGCGGGAGCAAGGACGTGCAGCCCAACCGCAAGAGGGCCATCGAAAAGATGCAGGACATCGTGGCCTCCACCGTCAAACGGGGAGGGAAGGTGCTGATCCCGGTGTTTGCCATCGGCCGCTCCCAGGAGGTGATGATTGTGCTGGAGCAGTTGATGCGGGACAAGGACATTCCGGAGGTTCCCGTATACCTGGACGGCATGATCTGGGAGGCTACCGCCATCCACACCGTGTATCCCGAATATCTGAACAACAACCTGCGCCAGCAAATCTTCCAGGAGGGCGAAAACCCCCTTATGGCCCCCATGTTTGAGCGGGTGGACAGCTTTGAAAAGCGGGAGGATATTCTGGGCAGCAACAAGCCGGCAGTGGTGCTGGCCACCAGCGGCATGATGAACGGCGGCCCGGTCATAGAATACCTCAAGAAGTGGGGCGACGACGAGTTGAACACCCTCGTCTTCGTGGGCTATCAGGCAGAGGGCACCCTGGGGAACAAAATCCAGAAGGGCTGGAAGCAGGTTGCCGTACAGAACACCACCATCGACCTGCGGATGAACGTGGAGATCTGCGAGGGCTTCTCCGGCCACTCGGATAGAACGCAGCTCATGAACTATGTGCGCAACGTCAATCCCAAGCCCCGGCGCATCATCGTCAACCACGGCGAGGAATCCAAATGCCTGGACTTTGCCTCCACCATCTACAAAAAATACCACATCAAGACCCTGGCCCTCAAAAACATGGAAACCATCCGGTTCCGCTAATCTCCTCTGCATCCATTCCCCAGACGACGAGAGCCACTATTACAATCATCTACTTATAGGAGCACCTCATATAAATCTGTGAAGCGCATCCTGGCTCTCCTGCTCATCATTTTTCTGCTGGGTCTCATTCCCATTTCTCAGGGTAGCGACGGGGACAAAAAGGTCTACGTGGCGGAAATCGATGGTCTGATTGCCGAGGGCGCTGCCAACCGCTTCGCCCGGGCCATCGACCGGGCCGAAAAAGAGGACGCACGGGCCCTGGTGGTCATGCTGGACACAGCCGGCGGTCTGTCCACGGCCATGAAGGCCATCATCCGAGACATAGAAAACGCACCCCTGCCGGTGATTGTGTACATAGCTCCCCCGGGCTCCTATGCCTTTTCCGCCGGAACCTTCATTCTGCTGTCCGCGCATCTGGCGGCCATGGCCCCTGCCACCTCCATGGGCGCCTGTCAGCCCCGGGTGGTGAACCCGGCGACGGGCACCGCAGAAAAAGCCTCGGACAAAGAAATAAATGCCTACGCCTCCTACATTGCCAGCCTGGCCGAGAGCCATGGGCGCAACGCCGCGGCTGCCCGGCTGCTGGTAATCGACAACCTGGCCTGGGGCCCGGAGGAGGCGCTGGCCGGGGGCATGGTGGAGCTGGTGGCCGGCAACCTCACCGAGTTGCTGGCCCTGGCCCATGGTATGCCCATCCGGGGCTCGGTAGCGGGACGAGAAAACCTCACCCTGGACCTGGAGGGGGCACGGGTGGTGCATATAAAATGGGGTGTCCGGGACGTGGTCATCAACCATCTGACCGACCCCCAGATTGCCTCCCTGCTGCTGACCATCGGCCTGCTGGGCCTGCTGTTTGGCTTTCTCACTCCCGGCTTCCATCTGCCGGAGACGGTGGGGGCCATCTGCATCATTCTGGGGCTGTACGGGCTGTCCTTTATCGGAGTGAACGCGGCCGGTGTGATACTGGTCGCCATGGCCCTGGTTCTGTTCATCGTGGAGGCCTCCACTCCCACCTTTGGGTTCTGGACGACGGCCGGGGTCATCGCCCTGGTCTTTGGCATTGTTTTAATACCGGCATCCGATGCTATATATGAGATGCCCACCGATTGGTTTACGTCCTTCCGCATTGCCAGCCTGGTGGTGGCCCTTGCCATCGGGGCCTTCTTTGCCTACGCCCTGGCCGCCTCGCTGAAGGCCAAGCGCGCCCAGCCCAAACTCGGCGACGAGGAATTTGTGGGGCTGGGGGGAGTGGCCATGACCGACCTCGCCCCGCGGGGACAGGTAAAGGTACGGGGAAAAATCTGGGAGGCGGAGGCCGAGGAGCCGGTTTCGTCAGGAGAAGAAGTGGTGGTCACCGGGAAACACCGGATGCTGCTCCAGGTGGAAAAAAAGCGTAAAACGTAAATACCAGCAGAACCATTTTTTACCGTTCGGGGAGGAACGACATGCTGAAAAAGTACACGTGGATACGGGTATCCACCGACAAATGGGAGTATACCCAAAAAATTAAATTGGACGCCTGATTCTCCCTCACCATTTGAAGGGAGCATGCGGTCCTACAGAGCCCAGCGAAAAAAGATAGCCCGGGAGCGGATAGCCCGTCTTTTAGACCTGGCCGAGCAGCGGGCGCTGCAGGGAGACCTGGACCTGGCCACCCGCTACGTGGAACTCGCCCGTAAACTGGGCATGAAATACCTGGTGCGCATCCCCCGTCACTTCAAACGCCGCTTCTGCAAACACTGCTACACCTACCTCCAGCCCGGCAACAACTGCACTGTCCGCCTCACCCGCCGCCACCTGGCCATCCACTGCCACGCCTGTGGGGCCATCACCCGCATCCCCTACGGAGGCCAGCCATGACCGATCTGTCCGCCCTAGCTGATGACATCTCCTCCTGCACCCGATGTCCTCTCCACCGAGGCAGAATCCATGCCGTCCCCGGCGATGGGCAGTCCGGCGCAACCATCATGCTGGTGGGAGAGGCACCGGGCAGGGAAGAAGACCGCCAGGGCCGGCCGTTTGTGGGAAAAGCGGGACGCATACTGGACGAGGCGCTGCATGCTGCCGCCCTCAAACGGGAGGAGCTGTACATCACCAACGTGGTGAAATGTCGCCCTCCCGGCAACCGCAATCCCCGTCAGGAGGAAGTGGAAGCCTGCCTACCGTATCTGGAGAGCCAGATAAACCTCATCCGGCCCCGGATACTGTGCACCCTGGGACGGGTGGCCACCGAGGAGATATTCCCCCGCTATGGACTCCAGCCGGTGCCCCTGGCCCGGATACATGGAACCGCTTACGAGGTCCGGGATACCCCCGGCGTCATCGTGCCCGTCTACCATCCGGCGGCCACCATCTACAACCCGGCGCTGGCTGAGGTGTTCATGGCAGATATCAAAAAAATAGCCCGCCTTAGTGAAGACCTGCGGTAAGGACGGCGTTACAGACCTTCGAACATCTCCCTTCGATGGGTGACGATGTAGGCCACGATTTTTCTCCCAAATGGGGTCAGCCGCCCCTTCTCGTCAATGTAGCCGAACTCCTGCAATTTAGCCAGAATGCGGGGGTCCACCTGCTCAGGGTCGCGGGCGCATACCTGGGCCAGAACCAGCAGGGATCGGGCAAATGTCCGGGCGCTAATCATCGTCCATGCCCTTAGCATCTGCCCCTATGTAAATTTTTATAAATTTTTGCTGTGTGGCATGATTAGCTTATTTTCTCACTAACACATATACCTTTTTTCCAATATGTTTTTTAGAAGACAGTACCATTGCTCCGTTTCCTATTCTTTTTACAATTCCCTCAGTAATCT
>DSCA01000182.1 GCA_011049295.1 Thermoplasmatales archaeon | reverse complement strand
CTAGTTACTGCTCGGCTAACTTTCGGGCAAATGTTTCCAGATCTTTTAACACATATGGTCCGTCAGCGGCTCCGTCCCGGTCCAGGTAGTAGGAGGTGATGCCGGCGCTGCGGGGCGCACAGTAGTCAAAGTCCCAGCTGTCTCCCACGTGCACCACATCCTCTCTATTCACCCCAAGGGTGTCACAGATGCGCTGATAGACCAGGGGATGTTTTTTGGTCTGCTGAAAATCGGTGACCGCCGAAAAAATGTGGTCAAAGTGGTCGGTGATGCCCAGGGTTTCCGTTTCCACCTGGATGAACTCCCGGGCTGCATTGGAGATAATAATGAGCTGATAGGAGCCCCGGAGCCGGTTCAGAACCTCCGGTACTTCTGGATACAGCCGGAGCAGGTGTGCATAGCGGTGCAGCAGGTCCCGCCAGTGACACTGCAGCCCAAAAGTCTCAATCCAGTGCTGGATGTCGTACCAGAGCAAATCGTCCTCGCCCACCTTGTGGTACTCTGCCTCCACCAGCCGTCGCGCCTCGGCCAGGCTTAGACCCCGCCGCCGGGCGTAGAGACGGGGAATCTCCTCCAGCCACACGTGGTTCACGTAGTCCTGCTGTATCAGGGTTCCGTCCATGTCGAAGGAGACCACCCGCACCATTTACCCACCCACCGCGTACAGGCGGCCCTCCCATTTAATGACGGACACCGTATCCCCCGGCTCGATTCCCGGGGGAAGAGCCAGGGTAACCGTCCGATAGGTGTCCGGGTCCAATACCTGTACCTCTCTCTCCCTCCGCGACACCACCACGGCCTCCTCCGGCCGTAGGGGGAGAACGGTGGTCGCCGCCATCTCGTTGCGATAGAGATGCCTCCGCTCCCCGGTGTCCAGGGCCCGCAGGGCCACCCGTTTGCCCGTTTCCACCACCCGGTACAGCCGCCCTTCCAGCTCCACGAAATCGTGTTTGGCATAGGCGGGGATGCGCACCAGTACGGTGTTCCGGTATACCTCCTGTCCGTCCCGCATACCCATGAGAGTGTAGGAGGTGTCCACCAGGCCGTCAAACCGCTCTGCCAGACGACGGGCAATGGCCGCCGCCCGGCTCTTGTCCCCCAGGTAGTAATCAAGGCCTCCGTGTAGGGCCTCCCGCCGGGCCAGGTAGTTGCGTCCCTCCACCACGGCCTCTGAGAGAGCAATATGGTCGCTGGCCTCTATTTCCTCCTCGGTGAGGGCGCCCCCCTCCTTCCTGACCTGCACCACGGCCTCGAAGTAACCACTCTTTATCTTGCCGCAGTCCTCGCAGCGGCTGGGCTTGACCCGCAGCTCGAAGGGATACGTTTCCTCAACGGGACGGCCGTGGAAGGTACCGGTGCAGGTGACCGTCTGCCGGTCAGCATCCACGGAAATCCGGGGTCTCTCCAGGCCCGGGCATTCCATCTGCTGCTGCAGGTGCTCGACCAGAGCCTCCTCAGGGGACAGGTGAGCCCAGTGCTGGGCGGTGCACACGGCTCCGCAGTCCCGGCAGACGTATATCTTTACCACATCCGGGGGGGTACAGAACCGCCGGTCTCGAAGATAGCAGTCGAGACACACGCCGTGCATGAGATTGTCTGTTTCCCTGCCGCATTCCACACAAAACATGTTAAATCATCAGTGCAAACTGTGCGTGTGGAACGTTGGCAATATTTAAAACTTTTTCCTCTTCAATCAATCCCATCTGCATGCCGCAGGCCACGCAGCGCTCCCCCACCAGGTTGGCTATGGTGGCCCGTTCCAGGTGCCGGGTCAGCAGCTCCACGTCCCCGTACACCGAGCAGTAAAAGTCCTCCAGAACCACCAGCTCCACATCCCCGTCGCTCAGCGTCTGCCCCAGCAATTCACGGTCGCAGGCAGCCACCATCAGGTCGCGGCCCACCACATAGGTCTTCAGACAGATATTATTCGCTGGTGAGCTTGTATCGTCCCCTTTTTGGTTCATAGATTATTCCCTGCCGTATCATTTTGGCCATCATGTCCTCCACCGTCTTTTCGGTCAGGCCCTCCTCCAGGGCTCGGGTCTTGATGTCCCGCATGGAGGCAAAATCCTCCCGGTCGCTGAGGTCCTTGATGATGCCGGTTAGGATTTTCATTTTGTCCTTCTGGCTGTGGGAGATTCCCGTGGTGATGATGTCGATGTCCAGGTCGCCGGTTTCCCGGTCAACGCCCACCTTTTCCAGGTAATAGTCCACGATGTCGATGGCCCGCTGGGCGTCCGCCTCGGTGACCTCTTCCGACAGCCGAATGCGCGCCGAGGCCTCGGCAATGCGCACGAAAGCCTCCAGTTGCCTGGGAGTGAAAGGAACCGATTCCCGGGCTGCCGCCCGCACGTTCACGTAGTAGCTCTTCAGTTTTTCCACCGCCTCATCGGTGAGCACGGGAAAAACGGTGCGTTTGGCGTAGGCGATATACTTTCTGAAAAACTCCGGCTCAATGGCCGGTCGCACCTTCTGCTCCAACTCGTCCAGGGTGGCCAGCCCCTGGTGGTGGTCGTGCTCCATTTTTTCTCCCGCCACGTGCACCTCCAGAATGTGGGTGGCCAGGTTGGTATCCCTGGCCCGCTCCGGACGGTCGGTAACCGGGAAAATGAGGTCAAACCGGCTGAGCAGCGCGGGAGGCATGTTGATTTGCTCGGCGATGGAGGCAAACTCGTCAAACCGGCCAAATTTGGGATTGGCCGCCCCCAGCAGGGAGCACCGCGACTTCAGGGTGGCATTGATGCCCGCCTTGGCCACGCTGATTTCCTGCTGCTCCATGGCCTGGTGCAGGGCCGCACGGTCCTTGCTGTCCATCTTGTCCAGCTCGTCCACGCAGGCCACGCCCAGGTCCGCCAAAACGAGGGCCCCCGCCTCCAGCGTCCACCGCCCCTCCCCGAATTCGTCGCTGCGCACCGCCGAGGCCGTCAACCCGGCGGCGCTGCTGGATTTGCCGGAGGTATAGACGCTGCGGGGAGCTATCAGGGACATGTAACGGAGCAGTTGGCTTTTGGCCGTACCGGGGTCGCCCACCAGCAAGATATGCATATCCCCCCGGATACGGGTGCCATCCGGCATCTGCTTGGCCACGCCCCCGAACAACTGCAGGGCCAGGGCGTCCTTCTCCGTGTCCAGGCCGTAGATGGTAGGGGCAATGGATTCCTTGATTTTGTGGTAGATGAGGGGATCTTGGCTCAGCTCCCGGATTTTTTGCTCTTCCTCGTCGCTGATTTGAACCTCCTCAAAGGCCTGCTCCTTTTGCTCGATGGTATTGGCATCCATGACCTTGTTGAACTCGGTGAGCTTGATGTTCCCCCGCCGCCGCTCCTGCCCGTGCAGAATCCCGTTCACCGTCACCCGGTCCCCGGGCACAATGTTTCCCACCAAGTCGTCCTCCAGATATATGGTGAGGCGGAGGGGCTGGGCCCCGCCCCGCAACTCCTCCGGGTTCTCCTGAATCTCAATTTTTTGAGAGTCAATAAACCGGGAGTCCTCAGTAAGAAGAGTGAAGGGAGTGCGCCGCCCGCATCCCCCCTGGTCCTCGTAACATTCCAGGGGCTCCTGCAGCACGGTGCCGTTCTGCTGCACGCGAATCACCGCCCCGCACTTCAGGCACTGAAAGGCTGCATCCTCCAGCTTGGGCCGTACCTCGGTGACCTTTTTGACCAGGCCGTCCACGGCGATGAAGGTTCCCAGATGCTGGGAGCGCAGGTCCCGGATACCGATTTTCTGGCCCTCCGGCAGGTTGCGCACCCGGAAGTGCAGTTTGGGGGCTGGGTCCACGGGCATGTCCATTTTCCGGAGGGCGGCCTCCGCCGCGTACAGCGCCACAAAGGGCTTCTCCAGCATGTATTCGGCCATCTCCGCGTCGTGGGTATCGATGACCCAGTAGTCGAGAAGGAGGCTTCGCTTCTCCGGAAACCGCAGGGCCGCATTGTCTATCTCCTCCTTGCAGTAGTCGTAAAAAAATCGTTCCCATTTCTCGATAATGGTGTCCAAACCCGCCTCGGCCAACTGCATACAAAACCAAATGGGAGGCCGGTAAATAAACGTGCCGGGCCCGGCGGTCGCCACATAAAAAATTTGCTGTTCGAATCTGCAGGGGACACCAATATATTTAAAACGGGCGGCGCCTTTGGGAATACCATGTCCGTGAAATTTGAAGACTTACCGCCCCAGATACAGAATCAACTGCAGCAACTCCAGCAGTTCCAGCAGCAGTTGCAGATAACCTCCCAGCAGCGCCAGCAACTGGAATTCCAGCTAAAGGAGAGCGCCAACGCCCTAGAGGAACTGGAAAAAACTGAGAAGGACACCGCCGTCTACAAAAGCGTGGGCCCCCTGCTCATCAAGAAAAAGAGCGACGAGGTAAAAAATGATCTGCAGGAGCGCAAGGAGAGCCTGGAAGTGCGCAAAAAAACGGTGGAGAAGCAGGAGCAAAGACTCAGGGAAAAAGTGGAAGAGATCCAGGCCAAAATACAGGATTCCCTGTCTCCCCAGGCCGGCTGACCTTACCTGAACACCAGGGCTCCGTATCCCACGCAGGAATCGGCCGGGTAGACGTCGCAGGACGTGCTATAGCTGAGAAGACGGGCCTCCCTGGCCCCCCTCTTTTTGGCTGCGGCCATCACTGCGGCCACACATCCGTACCCGCACATGGATATGCCGTGCTCCTCCACCGTATTCACGAACCGGCGCACGTCCATGCTCTGGAGGGCAGCAAGGGCTTTTTTGTCCTGCTGCTCGGCCCATGTTTTAGCTGAGGTGCCAGGCGGGGGCATTTCACCGTAGCCCATACCGACGTGAGAAAAATCGGTGCTGGCAATCAACAGCACATCCTCCAGTTCGGCCAGAGCAGTGCCTAGTTCAGCGGCTGTCTCGTAGTCCTGTCTCGCCAGGCACACCGGGACCAGTGAAAAACTGCGGGAGAGATACTGCAGGAAGGGCAGCTGCACCTCGATGGAATGCTCATACAGGTGAGCGATTTTATCGGGATGGGCCACAGAGGCCAGTTTGTTCTCCACCTCCCGATTGACCGGCACATCCCCCAGGGGGGTGGTCCAGGTGGCCTGTGCGGCGAGAGCCACCGGTGCCCCGTAGCCGGTGTGATTGGGTCCCACGATGACCACGGTGTCCGGCAGACCGTCCTGGGCGACGGCGGCATAGACGTGAGCGGCCATCGGCCCGGAGAAGGGGTAGCCGGCGTGGGGAACCACGCATCCCTTGATGTCGCCGGGACCGGCGGCCACCTCCGGCAGAAAACCGGGGCCCCGCTGGTCCAGGAAGCAGTCCTCGATTTGCTGGCGCAGTTCCCGGGTGGAGCCGGAGTAAAACCGGCCGGCGGCAACTGGTTTCCGCATCATGTATCTCCATCTTCCTCCCCAATTTTATAGTTTGTGGGTACGTTTTTATAAGAATATTCCATGCCATGGTAATGAAAAGCCGCTTGGCCGTGGTTGCTCTGTCCCTGCTGCTGACGCTTACCCTGCTGCCTCCGGGACAGGCAGCGGAGGAAGACGCGGTCTGCGCGGCGTTTTTTTACGAGGAGGGAATAAAGGCCGAGGTGGTGCTGCCGGTCATCCAGTCACTGGCGGACAACTACTCCTTTTTTGACATCCAGAGCTACAACATCTGGGACCACTACGACCTATACCACACGACGCTGAGCGCCTACCATGCAAACAATAAGCCCCCCTTGTTGTTCGTGGGAAACGAATACTACCATTTGGACCCGGAATCTCAAAACTTCGATGCCGCCCTGGCTGAGATGGAAAAAAGCATTCAGGATTTTGCCGGTTTAGGAAACGTGCCCTGCCCTGTCGATGAAAAGGGCAATATTATATTTCCCCGTCCCGTATGCATACTGGCATTTTATGACTTTACCACGGAGGAAGATGCCGTATCGCCCTACGTAACCGCATTGCAGGACAATATCACCTATCTCGCCCTGTATAGGTTTGACACCCATAATCCCTCCAACATAAGCCGGCTGGAAGATTTTACGGACATGGTGGGTCCCGGTCTCCAGCCGCCGGTGCTGATAATGGGAAGTCAGAGTTACACACCGGCTAAGGTGTCTGTTGGGCACGTAGTGAACGAAGCAAAGAGGTTGTCCAAAACCGGTGTGGAATGCCCCGAGGTAGAGAGTGAAAAAGAGATTTGCATTGTTTACTTCGGTAGCCCCAGCTGCCATCTATGTGTCGAAGCCAAGAAAGAATTGGAGAAACTGGAAGTGCTCTATCCGCAACTAAACGTATCCTACCACAACTATGACTACGAGTTAGATTTGCTCTTTAGATATCTAAACAGCACAGAAGGGTCCGACGGTTATTCGGGCTCATTTTATATTTTTATAGGAGACCGGCTTTTTGGCGAGGGCCAATTTGGCGAATTGGAGGAGTACATCAAAAAACATTTGGACACCGGGTTGGAGTGTCCCCAACCGGGGTCCACCGAAAAGATAAAAAAAGAATTCGAAGAGCTCACCCTGGTGGCCATAGTAGCCGCCGGCTTATTGGACGGGATAAACCCCTGTGCTTTCGCCACCCTGATTTTTTTTATAGCCTATCTGGAGCGGATGAAACAGAGTAAAAAAGCGCTTTTTTCAATCGGCATGTCATTTTCCGCCGCCGTTTTCATCGGTTACTTTCTTATCGGTCTCGGCCTCATCCACCTCTATGACAAAATAGAGGACGCCGGGGTAAAATCCGATTATATCTACCTATTTGCAGGTTTTTTTGCTCTGATATTGGCTACGTTCAACATTTTTGATTACTTCCGCATTGGACAAGATGAAAAAACAATTCTCCAGTTGCCGGGATTTTTGAAACGGCGGAGAGGCAGAATCATAAGGGTGCTCACCAAAAAAAGGGGCATGGTCCTGTTGGCCATTCTGGCTTTCCTCACCGGCATAGGCATTGCCTTTCTGGAGCTACCCTGCACAGGCCAGATATATCTGGTGATAGTAGCCGCGGTAAGAAGCACTGCGGTACATTGGACGGATTCCATCCCCATCCTGCTTCTATACAACGCCATGTTCATCCTTCCCCTGCTCATCATCCTGGGCCTCTTCTACAAAGGAGTTACCTCCCAAAAACTGGGGGAGATGCAGAAGAAGCGACAGGGCCTGGTCAAGCTGCTCACCGCACTGGTGCTGGCCATAGTGGGGTCCTACATGCTGTACCTCGTCCTGTGGTAGGTACCTCCATCCACCAAAGTTTATATAACCAGAAAAAATGGGGCTTTATGCATCTCCTGAAGACGGGTCTGCTGCTGGCCACCCTTTTTTCTCTGCTGGCCGCCGGGCAACCCCTTGAACCCGTGCCGTGTGTCACTGAAGGAGCGTGGTCCGCTTCCCTCCCCGTGACGACCATCCATGTGGCCCTCTATGACTCCATCTCGCCCTCGGTGCTGCAGGTAGAGGAGGCCCTGACCTATGTCTGGGAGACGCCTCACGCCCGGTACGAGATGTCCGTAGACATGATTGGCCGACCAGAGGTGACCGGCGGGCGGCTCACCGGCGGGGGCTACGACGTGTTTGTCATCGGGGCCAGCGGACGGCAGTATTTTCATGGAATAACACAGCAATGGAAGAACGAGGTAGCCACCTTCATAGAGAAGGGAGGAGGATATGTGGGAATCTGCGGCGGGGCCAACGTGGTCTCTCTGGGGTTCGAGGAGCCCCGGGCAGCCCTGGACTTCGTTATCAACCAGGCGGCCCTGAAAATCGTCAACGTCTACATCAACGACCAGCAGGAGCAGGAATGGCAGTACCTGTGGAAAGACACCGGAGAGGACCACATACCCCCTGCCACCTGGATTGACGTCTCTTTTGCCGTGTTCAGCGGTCACACCTCAGACCGGCGACCCATGGTGTACGGCGGCGGGCCGGGGATGTACCCCGGCGACGCCCAGGGTCTGGCTCCGGTACAGCCCATCGCCGTCTACCTGGAGGAGCCCATGCAGGTGGCACCCCTCCATTACTACCGGCCAGCGCTCCCCAGCTGGACAATATGGAAAAACGTGACCACCGACATCCGGGGGCAGTGGGCGGGGGTACAGACCTCCTACGGAGCCGGCAGGATGGTACTGTTCGGCAACCATCCGGAGATACCGCCCATGCTCAACGGCAGCATCCGCGAGTTCTTCGGCCCCTCCATCTACGGCATACCCCGCATGGTCTATGAATGGCAGGGAGGAGACCAGCTCCCGCTGGACTACAACTGGTGGATAATACGGCGCAGCGCAGCCTGGACTGCCGGAACACCGGAGGCGGAGCTGCCACCCGTTATGTACAACGAGTAAATAGGCAGTAAGCGATGCAAACAAGGGCGAGGCAGGGCGTAACATTAATTTGGGTATGGCTCATTAGGGGTGGGTATTAGCATGATTCCGGAGACGGCGCTGGTCAGCGTGTACGACAAAACGGGAATTGACGAGCTGGGCCGGGCTCTGCACCGGGCAGAGGTAACCATCATTTCCACCGGGGGGACGGCCGCTGCCCTTTCCCGGGCGGGTGTTCCCGTCACTCCCATAGAGCATATAACCGGGTTCAGCAACCTGATGGAAGGTCGGGTGAAAACCCTGCATACCGACATCTACGCCGGCATTCTGGCCCGGCGGGGCACCCCCGACATGGAAACCCTGGCCGCCAAGGGCATCACGCCCATCGACATGGTGGTCTGCGACTTTTATCCCCTGGAGCTGGGCATGGCCGACATGGACATCGGCGGCCCCTGCATGGTGCGGGCGGCAGCCAAAAACTGGAGAGACGTGGTGGTGGTCAGCCATCCCTCCCAATACACCAGGGTCATAGGGCAACTGGACACCGGCTTCGACGAGGACAGCCGGAGGAACCTGGCCATTGAGGCTCTGCAGCGCACCTCCCACTACGACGCCATGCTGTGGAGTGGCGAAGGCCATCCCAAGTTCCCGGAGCTGCTGACCCTGCCCTTCCAAAAAGCGGCTGTTCTTCGCTACGGAGAGAACCCCCACCAGGAAGGAGCGTTCTACGTGGGACGGGCGGCCGAGCCCTGCGTGGCCAGCGGTCGGCAGCTGCAGGGAAAAGAGATTTCCTACAACAACCTCCTGGATGCTCACGGGGCCATCGAGTGCGTCAAGGAATTCGACCAACCCACCGTCGTGATCATGAAGCACGCTACTCCCTCGGGTATCGCCTCCCACGACGACCTGGTGGAGGCCTGGAGGGGCGCCTTTGCCACCGACGAGTACTCCCCCTTCGGCGGCGTGGTGGCCGTGAACCGGGAGGTCAGCGGAGCCCTGGCCCAAAAAATGACCGATATTTTCCTGGAGGTCGTCATCGCCCCCGCCTTCAGCTCCGGGGCACAAAAAATATTCAGAGAAAAAAAGAATCTGCGGCTGCTCCAGGTAGACGGCCTGGGAAGCTCCCGCCGCCAGCCCGGTCTGGAGTTCCGCAGCGTCAACGGCGGCCTGCTGATTCAGGACCGGGACGTCCAAGAAATAAGGAGTGAGGACTGGCAGGTGGTGACAGAGACCAAACCCTCCCACCATGACCTGCAGTCCATGTCCTTTGCCGTGAAATGCGTCAAACACATCAAATCCAACGCCGTGGTGTTCGTCAAGGACACCCGGACGGTGGCCATCGGCGGAGGGCAGACCTCACGGGTGGACGCCAGCTGGATTGCCGTACACAAAGGCGGAGAGAACATCCGGGGGTCCATCATGGCCTCCGACGCCTTTTTCCCCTTCCGGGACGCGGTGGACGTGGCGGCGGAGGCGGGCATCCGGGCCATCATTCAGCCCGGAGGCTCCATCCGGGACCGGGAGGTCATCCAGGCAGCCAACGAGCACGGCATCGCCATGGTGTTCTCGGGACGCCGCTACTT
>DSCA01000200.1 GCA_011049295.1 Thermoplasmatales archaeon | reverse complement strand
GGCGATAAGGAGAGTGGGGTACGGGGACTGCGTGCATCTCCGGTAGGCTACCGGTTGGCGCCGGGGAGGAGAACGGACATGGTGGCCGAGGCAGCCGCCGCCTTCACTATGTCCAGAGCCACGAAGGGAGCCACTGCCAGGAGCAGGGTTTCCCTCAGCCCGGTGTGCATGAGCAGCGAAAACTGCAGGGCCCCCAACCCGTAGATAAGGGCCAGCCCGACCAGGGCGGGAACCAGGGAGTGGGGAAAACGCCGCAGACCCGTTTTTTCGGTCAGCCATCCCACGGCCACCGCCGCAAACACAAAACCCACGATGTAGCCGCCGGTGACCCCGGCGAGGGCGGCCGGTGAGGTGAACCAGGGGATGCCCACCAGGCCCAGCGAGGCATACAGCACCTGGCTCAGCCCCCCGTAGTACTTGCCCAGGAGGGCACCGCTGAGCAGCACCACCAGCACCTGCAGGGTAAAGGGCACCGGGGTGAAGGGCACGTAGAAGCGGAGCAGGGCGCTGGCCCCGGTGAGACAGGCAAACAGAAAGGCCAGGGAGACTTTGAGGGCCACATTTGCCTCCCGGATATGCCGGAACAGTTGAGAGCGCTGGGTTTTGTACAACTCCACGAAGGACATGGTTTTTGGTTAGGAGAAGCGCATATTTAACGGTTACTATCTGTTACTTGATTTCGGTGCGCTCGCCCGTAACCATGTAGTGGATTTTTTCCGCCATCTTGCAGGCGTGGTCGGCGCAGCGCTCGATGTAGCGGGACACCATGATGTAGTGGGCGCACTGGGTGATGTTCTTGGAGTCCTCCATCATGTAGGAGATGCACTCCCGGAATACGGCATAGCGCAGGGCGTCCACGTCGTCGTCTCGTTCCTCGAAGTCGGCGATGAGGTCCAGGTTTTCTGTTTCAAAGGCGGTCAGGGCGTCGCCAATCATCTCGCAGGCCTTCTGCTCCATGTAGGGGATGCTCACCAGTTTGGCGATGTGCTGCTTTCCGGTCAGGTCCTTGGTCACGTTGGCGATATCCTTGCCGTAGCGCCCGATGCGGGTGAGATAGGTTATCATTTTCAGGCAGCATCCGATGGTCCGCATGTCCTTGGCCATGGGCTGGTAGAGGGCGATGAGGCGCAGGGCATCGTCCTCTATCCGGCTGTCCCAGGTTTCAATTTCTCCCTTGCGGGACAAAATGTACTCGGCCAGCTCCAGATCCTGGTTTTTGAGCGCCTCCACCGAGCGGTGGAGCATGTCCTTGGCCAGGTAGCCCATCTCCAGCACGTTTTTTTTCAGCTCCTTGAGCTCGTCATGAAATTTTTCTACCACGCTTTCACCTATCCAAATCTCCCCGTAATATAGTTTTCGGTCAACTGCTCCTGCGGGCTTTCGAATATCTGCTTGGTCTCCCCGAACTCGATGAGCTTGCCCAGATACATGAAGCCGGTGTAGTCGCTCACCCTGGCCGCCTGCTGCATGTTGTGGGTAACGATGATCACCGTATAGTTTTTCTTGAGCTCTCCCATCAGGTCCTCTATCTTGGCGGTGGCGATAGGATCGAGAGATGAGCAGGGCTCATCCATGAGGATAACCTCGGGCTGGATGGCCAGGGCCCGGGCTATGCATAGACGTTGCTGCTGACCGCCTGAGAGCCCCATAGCGGACTCCTGCAGCCGGTCGGATACCTCGTCCCACAGGGCGGCATCGTGTAGGCTTTGCTCCACGATGCGATCTAGATTCTTTTTGGCCTCGATGCCCTGTACTCTGGGCCCGTAGGCCACATTGTCGTAGACGGACTTGGGGAAGGGGTTGGGCTTCTGAAACACCATGCCCACGTTTTTGCGGATTTCTACGGGGTCTATGCCCTGCTCGTAGATGTTCCGTTCACCGAAGAATACGCTGCCTTCGATTCGGCAGTCGTCTATGATGTCATTCATCCGGTTGAAGCACCGCAGCAGGGTGGATTTGCCGCAGCCGGAGGGGCCGATGAGCGCCGTTATCATATTTCCGGGTACCTCCATGGTAATATCAATAAGGGCTTGCTTATCTCCGTACCAGAGATTGAGGTTCTCAGTTCTTATTAATATGTCCTTCATAGGGGTCACCATTTCATGCTTTTTATATACCGGTTGCGGATGGCAATGGCCGCCAAATAGAGTCCTGCCACCAGCAGCACCAGCACCAGGGCCGTTCCGTAGGCATTGGTTTCTGCATCTGCTCCCGGCACGTTGGTGGTGAGTACAAACAGGTGATAGGGGAGAGCCATCACCGGGTCAAACACCGAGTTGGGCAGGAATCGCTGGCTGAACACCGCTGCCGTAAACAGAATGGGGGCCGTTTCCCCGGCTGCCCGTCCGATACTCAGGATGGCGCCGGTCATCACCCCGGGAATGGAGGGCGGAAGGACCACCTTTTTGATGGTCTGCCACTTGGTTGCTCCTAGAGCCAGGCTGCCTTCACGCAGTCCGTAGGGGACGCTTTTCAGGGCCTCTTCCGTGGTTCTAATAACGGTGGGCAGCACCATAAGGCCCAGAGTAATTTGTCCGGCCAGCATACTAATACCCCATCCCAAATATAGCACAAAAAAAGTTAACCCAAACAGCCCAAAAACGATGGAGGGAGTGCCGTTCAGCAGCTCGGCCCCGGCTCGAATAATTTTGGTTATTTTTCCTTCTCTTGTATATTCGGTGAGGTATATGGCGGCTCCCATTCCCAGGGGGAGGGCAAAAGTGATGGCTCCTCCCACCAGCAGGAGTGTTCCCACGATGGCCGGGAATATGCCTCCCTCTCGCCCCAGGTTTCGCGGCGGGCTGGTCAGGAATTCCCAGCTGATAGCGGCTGCACCGTTTACTGTGATGTGGTACAGTATGATGCCCAGCAAAGCGGCGGTAACCACCACTGCCGAGGTGATAAAGCCGAATGCTATTCGTTCGGTCATCCTGGCTATTTTCACCCTATCTGCTATTCGGCGGACTACAGCTTTTTTTGCCGTCCATATCCCTGCAATACCCACCAGGATCAGTATGATTACCACGATGCTGAAAAGGTAGAGCAGTACTCCTAGCACTATAACTCCTATCACCCCTTTGCCCAGATGTTTTGCCTGCTGTACGAGCAGCGGGGAAACCCTCTTTTTTTTCCTGCTTTTAGAGGCCGTGTGTTTCTCTTTGATTTTTCCCAATATGAACGTGGAGGAAATGTTTACTATGAACACGATGACCAGCAGGAGGACTGCCACCCCGTATAAACCGTGTTGCCACATGGAGCCGTAGGGCGCCTCGCCCATCTCAACGGCAATGGCCGAAGTCAGGGTTTTAAGAGGCATAAAAGGCTCTTTGAGGGAAGGCATTAGTGCGGAGTTGCCAATCACCATCATCACCGCCATTGTTTCACCGATGGCCCGTCCGATTCCCAGGATGATGGCAGCGGTGATGCCGGACAGCGCCGAGGGTATGGTGACCTTTTTAATGGTTTCCCATTTCGTAGCTCCCAGGGCCAGTGAACCTTCTTTGAATTCGCGTGGTACTGCCTTTATGGCATCTTCGGCTACGCTGGTGATGGTGGGCAGGGCCATGATAGCCAGGAGGATAGATGCGGCAAGCCATCCTTCTCCAGAGGCTATGTCAAAGCTGACCTGCAGCCAGTTCACCAGTATGACCAACCCGAAGAAACCGTATACCACCGAGGGTATACCAGCCAGTAACTCTACCACCGGTTTGATGATGCTCCGTATCCGATCGGTAGCAATTTCAGAGATGAATATGGCGGTCCCGATGCCCAGAGGAACAGATAGGGCCATGGCTCCGATGGTCACTGCAACGCTGGCTGCCAGTAGAGGTAAGGCACCGTACTGGGCTGGAAACCCGTAGATTTCTCCTTCCGGCTTCCAGTTGCTCCCGGTTAAAAAGTTCCATACGCCTTCTTGTTCTAAGATAGGATAAGCACTTTGGAGAAGGAAAAACAGGATAGCAAAGATGGTGACCACGGTAACGGTGGCGGTGATGAAAAGAGTGTATTTCACGCTTTGTTCCGTCAGACGCCCGGATTTTTTTTGAAGTGGAACGGCGCCACTTTTTTTGCTATCCATGAGGATCATAATACTAGGGGAAAAAGGGGGAAGGATGGGTTACGCTTTTACAGCGGAACAAATCCTTCGTCTTCTACAATCTGCTGTCCGTCAGGGCTCTTGATGAAATCCAAGAAGTCCTTGGCCAGGCCGGTGGCCGATCCGTTGGTATACATGTTCAGATTTCTAGCAACCGGATATTTGCCGTCGATGACGTTCTGGACGCTGGGGGGCACGTACTGCCCGTTGTTTTCTATATTTATGCCCTTTACTTGGTTGTCAACATAGCCTAGTCCCACGTACCCGATGGCCCCCTGGGTGGTGGATACCTTGCTGTGTACCGCTCCGTTGGAATTCATTTCCAGCATGCCGGCTACGAAGTCTTTCTTATCCATGACGAATTCCCAGAAGAACTCTCGGGTGCCGGAGGCACTGTCTCGTCCAACTACCACGATACTCCTGCTGGGTCCACCCACCTGGTTCCAGTCGGTGTAGGTTCCATTGTAGATACCACGAACCTGTTCTACGGTGAGCTGGGATACGGTATTGCTGGGATGCACAATCAATGCGATCCCATCTCTGGCAACAACGTGCTGCACCAGATTGGGATAAGCTGCTTTTTCGCTGTCTTTGAGCTCTCTTGATGCCATACCGATGTCTGCCGTGCCGTCTCCCACCGATGATACGCCCACGCTGGACCCGCCGCCGCTTATCCGAATGTCGGCATTGTCGTGCTCATCCATGTAGGCTTCAGCAGCCAACTGGGCGATGGGTAATACTGTGGTGGAGCCTGCTATGGTTAATGTCTCGGTGTCGCTTCCGCCCAGACAGCCCGAAAACATGGCTGTAACCAGGGTTATGGCCGCTACGGCCAGCATTATTTTTCCTATTTTCTTGTGATTGTTGCTTGTCATGTGGCAATCACCAGCCAGTGAAAACGCCCTCCGCATATATATCTTTTCGATATATGCTATATATATAAATATATTTTATATACGGATGTCTTCACCCCGCCGGACGGCCGGCAGTGAAAGAAGCAGCCCCCATCCTCTCTCCCTTGCGGGGGCTAGCCGCCACGCACGGTGCACTCACCTTTCCTATATAGGGGGCCATAGACACCGGCGGAAAAAAAAGCGGCTCGCCCTCAAAAAAGTATTCCATCCCGTCATTTTTTATATAAAAGTATATATTTTGAATAAAAAGTATAGAAAAGTTAAAAAATACTTCGTCCATTGCAGCTCATGGAAATCCGAAAAATACAGGTGACCGGAGGGGCCTCCTTCATCGTCTCCCTCCCCAAGGACTGGGCCCGCGCCCACGGCGTCAAAAAAAATGACCGGGTGGGAATCATCGACCGGCAGGACGGCACCCTGCTGCTGACCACCAAAACGTCGGGGGAGCAGATACAGCGGACCAAGGACATCGACATCACTAAAATCGAGGATACCACCTGCCTGTTCCGCATGCTCCTGGGGGCCTACATCCGGGGATACAACGTTTTTCACGTCACATCGGACAGGCGAATCTCCCCGGCGGTGCGGGAGACCCTGCGCAGGTTCATCCATGCTGCCATCGGCCTGGAAATCATAGAGGAAACCTCCACCTCTTTGACCGTCAAGGATCTGCTGGACCCCGGAGAGATGCCCTTCGACAAGGCCATACGCCGCATCACTTCTCTGGTGAGCAACATGCACAAGGACGCCCTGTTTGCCCTCGCCTACGGTGACCAGGCCATGTCCCAGGACGTTATCACCCGTGACGACGAGGTGGACCGCCTCCACTGGCTCATCTCCCGCCAGTACAACATTCTCTCCCGCAACGTCTTTCTGGCCGAGAGCATGAAGTTCAGCGCCCAGCAGGGGGCCAATTATTCCCTGATTAGCCGCACCATCGAGCGCATCGGTGACCATGCGGTGACCATTGCCACCAACAATCTCAACCTCATCGGCCATAAGCTGGAAACTCCCATCATGGACACCATCACCAAAGCCGGCAATTTCTCCCTGGACATGTTCACGGACAGCGTGGAAGCCTTTTTCAACCGGGACATATTGGGGGCCAACAAAAACATCGACACGGTGAGAGAGCTGAAGGACATGTGCGAGGAAATAGAGGGCTTTGCCCTGCAGCAGACGGGCGCAGTGGCCGTCTCCCTGGGATACATCGGCGAAAGCATCCGCCGGGTGGGGGAATACTCGGCCGACCTGGCAGAGTACGTTATCAACTACCTCATCGACGAGGCATAAAGCCCCCGATTCCGGGGTTACACCACCCGGGCCCCTCCGTGTGGTCACATTCCCGGCATCTCCACGGTCGCCCTGCTCACGACCAGGAGGGCCCCGTCCACGGTGCTGACGTACATGACGCCCTATGGGCCGCGAAGAGGTGCCTGTGTCGTTCTTCGGCCTTGGCCCGTTCCCTCAACGGCCCAATATTTAAATATCGTCGAGCCTTTCCCTCCCTATGTTGGGGATAGAAATTATACCTCCTGTTGGAGGACTAGTGGCCATTCTTACCGCTGCCTACCTGGTCCGCTACATTCTCTCCAAGCCAGCAGGCAGCGACCGTATGCAGGAACTGTCACAGAGCATCTACCGCGGTGCCATGACCTTCCTCAACGAGGAATACCGGACCATCGCCGTCTTCGTGGTGGTGGTGATGGCGGTCCTGGTGGGGGCCTCGTTTTACAGCGAGGACATGCCCGTAGAGACCGCCCTCTCCTTTCTGGTGGGGGCCATCTTTTCCGCCCTGGCCGGCAACATCGGCATGCGCATAGCCACCCAGGCCAACGCCCGCACCGCCGAGGGCGTGAAGAAGAATCTCAACAACGGGCTGCGTATTGCTTTTTCATCCGGCGCCGTGATGGGCCTGTCGGTGGCCGGGCTGGGTATCCTGGGCGTGTTCCTGTTTTACTGGGCCTACACGGAGTGGTTCAGCGTCAGCGACGCCTCTCTGACCAGCATCCTCTTCGGCTTTGGCTTCGGGGCCAGCAGCATCGCCCTGTTCGCCCGGGTGGGAGGCGGAATCTACACCAAGTCGGCAGACGTGGGGGCGGACATCGTGGGCAAGGTGGAGGCGGGCATACCCGAGGACGACCCCCGCAACCCGGCCACCATCGCCGACAACGTGGGGGACAACGTGGGGGACGTGGCCGGCATGGGCGCCGATTTGTTCGAGTCCTATGTGGATTCCATCATCGCCGGCATCTCCCTGGCTGTACTGGGCTATGCAGCCTTTGGCGAGCACACGGAACTCTACCCGCTGGTCATCGTCGCCCTGGGGGCCTTTGCTTCCATTGCCGCCATGCTCCTGGTGCGAGGAAAAAATGCCTATGCTGCCCTGCGCAACGGCCTCTTCGGCTCGGCCATCATCTTCGCCCTCCTGGCCTTCATTGCCACCTACTATCTCCTGGATTCGCTGGACCCCTTCTATGCCATCCTGGTGGGACTGATTGACGGCATCATCATCGGCCTGGCCACCGAGTATTTTACCTCAGACCAGCGCTCTCCCACCCAGGGAATCGCCCGGGCCGCCCAGACCGGTCCGGCCACCGACATCATTCAGGGCATGTCCGTGGGCATGCTGAGTGTGTTCATTCCCGTGCTGGCCACGGCCATCGCCATGGTGCTGGCCTTCGAGTTTGCCGGCTTCTACGGGGTGGCACTGGCGGCGGTGGGCATGCTCTCTCCACCCTGGGCATGTCCCTGGCCAACGACTGCTACGGACCGGTGGCGGACAACGCGGCGGGCATCGCCGAAATGGCCAATATGGGCAAGGAGGTACGGGAGCGGGCGGAGGGACTGGACGCGGTGGGCAACACCACGGCGGCCATGGGCAAGGGCTTTGCCATCGGCTCGGCGGCCATCACCGCCCTGGCCCTGGTGTTCACCTTCGTTAAGTCCGTGGAGGGCAAGGTGGAGGGCTTTGCCATCGGCCTGGACCAGCCGGAGGTCATGGCCGGCCTGTTCATCGGGGCCATGCTGCCCTTCCTGTTCTCGGCCCTGACCATGGGGGCGGTGGGCCGGGCGGCGGAAAAAATGGTGGACGAGGTGCGCCGCCAGTTCAGGGAGCTGGGCATTCTGGAGGGCAGGGGGCAGCCCGACTACGAGCAGTGCGTGCGCATTGCCACCCACGGAGCCCTGAGAGAGATGGTGCTGCCGGTGATTATCGCGGTGGCTGCTCCTCTGGCCGTGGGGCTCTACGACGTGGGCGCCCTGGTGGGCCTGCTGTCCGGGGCCACGGCCACCGGCTTCTTGCTGGCCATTTTTCTGGCCAACGCCGGCGGGGCCTGGGACAATGCCAAGAAATATATCGAATCCGGACACCTGGGAGGCAAGGGCAGTCCGGCCCACAAGGCGGCGGTGGTGGGAGACACCGTGGGCGACCCCTGTAAGGACACCTCCGGTCCCTCCCTCAACATACTCATCAAGCTGATGTCCATCGTGTCCCTGGTGTTTCTGCCCCTGCTGCTGTGAGCATAGGCATATAAAGAATGTCCGGATGCGGAGCCATGCAGCCGGATAGGGACGAGCAGGTTCTCCTGGAGCGCAGGGCCAGCATCCGGGGGCGGCGGCTGCGGGCGGTGGGCACGCTCACTGTGACCTCCAAAAAACTGTCCTTCCGTCCCCTGGCCCGGGAGAGGAGCATCACCGTCTCCCTCACCGCCATTCAGGACATCCGCATCGTGGG
Source organism: Thermoplasmatales archaeon (assembly GCA_011049295.1). Taxonomy (GTDB): domain Archaea; phylum Thermoplasmatota; class E2; order UBA202; family DSCA01; genus DSCA01. The sequence continues at coordinate 1,496 of DSCA01000200.1, read as the reverse complement.
CCTGCTGTTCAAAAAACTGCGCATTTCAACCCGGAGGCACGTCTACGTCCTGTACGTCAAGGGGGCAGACAACCTGGCCGGTCTGCTGCGCACGCTGCTGGCCCATCTCACCTGAGGAGCCCGCCGCACCCGGCCATAAACTTCTAATAGGACGGGAACCATGTACCGCTATCCTAGATGTGCCCCTGCGGGGCACGCGGTGAGACCATGGACATCAAACAGGAAGAAATAACCACCCTGCACAACCTCCGGGTGGACGAGCAGGCCCTGATGGACAGCGTGCGGAGCAACGCCGAGAAGCGGCCGGTCTCGGTGATAACGCCCATGCTGTACCGGGAGCTGCAGAGCCCGGCTCTGGGTAAAATCGTGCAGGGACTGAATAAGTGTGACTATCTGAAGGAGGTAATCATTCCCCTGGCGGCGGACAACGAAAAGCAGTTCGGCAAGGTCAAGGAGTTTTTCTCCCATCTGGACATACCCAACCTGGTCATCTGGTGCAACAGCCCCGAGGTTACCGGTCTGCTGGAGGAGCTGAACGAAGAGGGCCTGGACTTTCTCACCTATAAGGGAAAGGGACGGGACGTATGGCTGGCCTTCGGGATAGCCAGCCTCCGCTCCTACGCCATCCTGGTGCACGATGCCGACGTTCACAGCTACACCGAGATGTATCCCACCAAGATGCTCTATCCCCTGCTGGAGCCGGAGCTGGACTTCAAGTTCAACAAGGGCTACTACGCCCGCATCAGTTTCGAGGACAACCAGATGTACGGACGGGTGTTCCGCCTGTTCCTGAACCCCCTGCTGCAGGCGCTGACCGACGAAATAGGCACCGAGTCGGACTTCATCCGGTTTCTGCGCTCCTTCCGCTACCCCCTGTCCGGGGAGTTTGCCCTCACCAGCGACCTGGCCCTGGACGTGGACATCCCCAGCGACTGGGGGCTGGAAATCGGCATTCTGGCCGAGATATACCGGAATGTCACCCGCAAGCGCATCTGCCAGACGGACCTGGGCTTCTACGAGCACAAGCACCAGAAGGTGGGTAATCCCGAGGAGGGGCTGGTCCGGATGACCCGGGACATCCTGAAGACGCTACTGCGCACCCTCATAGAAAACGACCAGATACAGATTTCCCGGAAGTTTCTGACCACCATGCTGGTCCTCTACCGGCGCCGGGCCCAGGACTGCATCCGCCAGTACCACGCCGATGCCAGATACAACAATCTGGACTTCGACCGCCACCTGGAGGAGACCATCGTGGAGCAGTTCAGCACCAACATGATGGACGCCGGCATCCAGTACATCGAAAAGCCGGTGGGCACCCGGCTGCCCGACTGGCTGCGTACCATGTCCGCCAAGAAGGACATCCGCCATCGGCTGCTGGACATCGTGCTGGAGCAAAACCGGGGATAGCATGTCGGTGCACCGGGTACGGGTAGCCGACCACCCCGGGCTGGACGCCCAGGTGCGGGACATTGCATCAGCAGACATCGTGGTGG
>DSCA01000147.1 GCA_011049295.1 Thermoplasmatales archaeon | reverse complement strand
TCAATGGCGTGTTTCACCGCCTTTTCGAAGCTCTCCGGCGAACTGCCCACCAGCTCAATGCTCTTTATGACGGACATATACTTGTTAATGAATCAGTGGATATAAATCTTTTTGTTGACATGGTGAAGGCGTGGACCACGATTTTCAGACCACCTCCACGGATAATCTTTTAAAGTCTTTCTCATTGCAGTGCTGTACTAGCGGCAGGGGTAGCCAAGCCTGGCCAACGGCGCAAGGTTCAGGGCCTTGTCCTGCAGAGGTCCAAGGGTTCAAATCCCTTCCCCTGCACTTTTACCAACCTTAATAAACATACATCCGATTATGAAACGGTAATCCCATGAACCTGGACGACGTGGCCGGTATGCAGAGGATAGACAAGTCCGGCATGCTGGAGGCCGTGGCCCGGTTTCCCCGGCAGATGGAGGACGCCGTAGCCCGGGGAGAGGGCATACCCGTTGATTTTTCCTTTCAGGGAACGGAACTGGTCATCTGCGGCATGGGGGGGTCGGCCATCGGAGGCGAGATGCTGCGCTTCCTCCTGGCGCCGTATGCCGAGCTGCCGGTCATGGTCAACCGCTCCTACTCACTGCCATCATTTGCCGACGAGAACACCCTGGTGGTGGCCATCAGCTACAGCGGCGACACCCAGGAAACCCTGTCCTGCTTCCGGCAGGCAGTGGAGCGGGGATGCACCGTCATGGCCGTATCCTCGGGGGGAGCGCTGCGGGATATGGCCTCCCGTGCTCACCTGTACCTGCCCGTTCCCGCCGGCATGCAGCCCCGGGCGGCCCTGGCATACCTCCTGTTTCCCCTGCTGGGGGTGCTGGAGAAACTGGAAGTGGCCCCTCCCCTGGGACAGAGGACGGCGGTGGACACCATCCGGGAGCTGAGCGCCGCCGTGGCTCCCCAGGTACCCGCCTCCTCCAACCGGGCCAAGCAGATGGCCCTGAGCCTCACCGGCCCCGTCCTCATCTACGGAGCCGACGTTATGGCCGCGGCCGCCACCCGGTGGCGCCAGCAACTCAACGAAAACGCCGAGATGGCCGCCTTTGACTTCACCCTTCCCGAGGCCAACCACAACGAGCTGATGGCCTGGAGCCGCTCGCCGCTGGACGGGGCCACCTGCATCCTTCTGCGCAGTCCGGATGACCACCCGCAGATACGCCGGCGTCTGGATTTCCTGCAGAAGACGTACGCCGAGCAGGCGCAGGTTATGGAGGTGATGACCCGGGGGGATTCGCCGCTGGCCCGGCTCATGTACGCCGTGCACCTGGGTGACTGGGTGAGCGTATATGCGGCCCTGGCCAGAGACATCGACCCCTCGCCGGTACCCCTGATTCAGGAGCTGAAGCGCTTCCTGCAGGAGAGGGACTAAAAGGGGAAAAGAGGTGATGGTGCATCAGCACTCAAGATCCTCATCACTGAACCCCTTCTTTCCGATGAAACGCTTTCTTTTTAAAAGAAAGGGTTCTCAGCAAGGGTTCTTTCATCACCGGGATATACAACGGACGGGGCTTTAAAACAGTTCTCACGGCCATCGATAACATTTAAATGAGCGACGCGTATAACCCTCCCATGATTGAAGGAAGATGTATCACCTGCGGACGGGGACTGGTGGAGGGGGGAAGCGTGACCTTTCCCTGCCCGGAGTGCGGTACGGCCATCAAACGCTGCCGCTCGTGCAGAGAGAAATCTGCCGGTTATGAATGCCCCGACTGCGGAATGACCGGGCCCTAGGTGGTAGATATGGCAGAAGTAGGTATCAGAATGAAAATCATGCCGGAGGGTACGGACGTTGACCTGGATGAGCTGCAGGAGCGGGTGCTGGCCGCGGTGCCCGACAACGTCAGGGTCTCCAACGTGGACGTTGCACCGGTGGCCTTCGGGTTGAAGGCCCTGGTAATCGACTTCATTGCCGGAGACGAAAGCCCCGATGCGCTGGAAGAGGCACTGTCCGGCGTGGAGGGCGTGGCCCGGGCGGAGATTGAGCAGGTGGGGCGCCTATTTTAGCAGCCACTTCATAACGGCCATCTGTGCCCACATCCGGTTTTCCGCCTCGTCGAATATCACGGACTGGGGGCCGTGGGCCACCTCTTTGGTCACCTCGTTGCCGTAGTAGGCGGGCAGGCAGTGCATAAAGATGGCGTCCGGCTTGGCCTCCTGCATCACCGCGGCGTTGACCTGGTAGGGATGCAGGGCGGCCAGCCGCTCTTTCTTTTCCGTTTCGTCTCCCATGGAGACCCAGGTGTCGGTGATAACCACGTCCGCATCCAGGGCCGCTCCCTCCTTGACCTCGGTGACCGTTACCTTGCCCCATTCCCGGGCCTTGTTCACGTAGGCGTCGGCGGGCCAGTACTGGCGGGGGGCCACGATGCTGATGTCCATGCCGGCCATGGTGCAGCCCAGGAGGAGGGAGTTGGCCATGTTGTTGCTCCCGTCGCCAAAATAGACGGCCTTTAGCCCCTTCAGCCGGTTTTTGTGCTCCTTGACAGTCATCAGGTCGGTGATGACCTGGCAGGGGTGCTCTTCGTCGTCCAGGCCGTTGATGACTGGCACGGTGGCGTGGTTCGCCAGTTCCACCATGTCCGTGTGGCTGAAGGCCCGGTACATGATGAGGTGGGCGTAGCGGGAGAGCACCAGAGCCGTGTCCTCGATGGTTTCTCCGCGGCCCATCTGGATGTCGTTTTTCCCCAGGAAAATGGTGTGGCCGCCCAGTTTCTGCATACCCACCTCGAAAGACACCCGGGTGCGGGTGCTGGATTTCTCAAAAATCATGGCCAGTATTTTGTCCGCCAGGTCCCTGCGGTAGCCGTTTCGTTTCATGTCTATGCCGTCGTCGATGATGGCTTCCAGCTCTCCTTCCACGTCTACCATAGATATGAGGTGCTTCATGCTGGGGAAATGGGCCACCCGTTAAAAACGTTTTGAGGCCTACTCCGGCTCCAGGTCCTCACCCCCCATAAAGATGTGCTGAATGGAGGTGTAGAGGTCCTCCATGCCCTCCAGGGTTTCGTTGGACACCGGGAGGAGGGAGGTGTGAGCCTCCATTTCCTTGATGATGGTCAGGAGGCCCTGGCTGAACTGGTAGTGGAGAGTGGGAGACTTCACCATCACGTCCTGATACAGACGCTCCGGCTTTTTTCCCCAGGTAAGCATCATGTCCAGCGCCTCCCTTTCCACGATGTCTATCTTGCTCAGGAGGTTGAGCAGGGGAATGCCCATCCGGAACTGGGTGATGGCGGAGAGCATCAGCTGGGAGACGAAATTGGTAGGAGTGGTGGCCAGCGCCGGGTCGATGACGAAGGCCAGCAGGGACTGCCGGGGGTCTAGCTGCTCCACCATGACCTTGCCCGTGCTCCGAAACACGAAAAGCTCCAGCTGTCCGGGGGTGTCCATGAGCACATACTCCGTCCGGAACTCCCCGATGCGCTCCTCAACCTCCACGGCGTTGAGCGCCAGCATGTCGGCGCATACCACCTGCGCCCCGTGGGGTCCCAGCCCGTAGTCCTCCATGACTTCCTCCAGAGATATCCACTCCCGCACGTCCACATCTGGAGTGTAGGGCAGGTTTACCACCCCGGGGTCCAGGTTGACGGTGATGGCGTCATAGCGATTGCGCAGGCACCATTCCCGGAAGGCCCGGGTGAGGCTGCTCTTTCCGGAGCCGGCGGTGCCCACCACATAGACAAAAATCATGTTAGCACCGGAGGGACCGCATGTGGTCGATACGCTGCTGGAGCAGGGCCGGCGTGCCGATGTCGTGGCGAATGAAGATGTGCCCGCCTCTCACGTGGCCGAGCCCCTCCTCGCACATGCGCTCGGCCGCCGATATCTGCTCGGCCAGGCCCACCACGGCCAGGGAGCGCGAGGTGGTGGTGTAGATGCCGCCGTCCCGCTCGTTGACCGAGGCAAAAAACAGCTGTCCTCCTGCCTCCTCGATGGCCCTCTCGTCCACCTTTATCTGAATCCCGGGCAGGGGCTTGCTTCCGTAGCCCTCGGGCACCACGTATTTGCAGACCGTGCTCAGCCGGTGCATCTCCATCTTTTTTCTGCTCATGGTGCCATCCACCATGGCCAGACAGAGTTTCACCAGGTCCGTTTTCAGCAGGGGCAAAACGTTCATGGCCTCCGGGTCCCCCCAGCGAGCGTTGATCTCGATGACCTTGGGCCCCTCGGCGGTGAGCATGAACTGTCCATAGATAACTCCGTGATAGGGGCGCCCCTCGTCGCGCAGGGCATCCACCAGCCGCTGCAGGATGGCCACCGACCCCTCGTAGTCGTTGCGATCCATAAAGGGGAGGATGCCGCTGGCGTGGGAATAGGACCCCATGCCGCCGGTGTTGGGTCCCGCGTCGCCGGGAAGCAGTCGTTTGTGGTCCTGCACGGCCGGCGTGGGCAGAATGGTCAGCCCGTCGCAGAAGGCCTGCACGGTGAATTCCTCGCCCACCGCTTTTTCCTCAATCAGAACCCGGGAACCCCCCCCGATTCTCTCCTCTATCACCCGGCGGGCGTAGTCAGCGGCATCGGCCACGCCGTGCAGGTGGTCGCCGGCCACCCTGACCCCCTTTCCCCCGGTCAGTCCCACCGGCTTCACTGCCACCTCTCCGTCCAGGAGCTCGATGAACTCCCTGGCCTTCACCGGATCGGAAAAGGCCCGGGTTTTCAGGGTTCCGGGAACCCGGTGGCGGTCCATGAGGGAGCGCATAAACTCCTTGTTGGTCTCTATCTCTGCCGCCTCCCGGCTGGGAGAGGCCACGGCGATATCCTCATCAGCCAGGGCGTTGGTAACCCCTGCCTCTTCTGGCGCCTCCGGCCCCACGATGGCCAGGTCGATGTGCCGCCGTCGGGCATACTCCACCACCTTGTCCACCGCCGTCTCCCGCTGCAGATAAAAATCGGTGGCCAGACGCCTGATGCCCGGGTTGACATTGCTCATGACTGCGTACAGGTCCGCTTCACCGGTGCACACCGCTTTGCAGATGGCGTGTTCTCTGGCTCCTCCCCCGATGACCAAAACGTTCATGACTGTAAATGAGGCTGGTTACTTAAATTTTGATGGTGCGCCGGGCGCCCAGGGCTATGGCCGCCAGCAGGGCGGTCACTGCCGCCGCCAGTCCGAACCCCGGGAGGCCGCCGGATTTTACCAGCTCTATTTTGTCGGGGAGCAGCTTGAATTCCGGCGTGTGGTCGCCGGTTATGAACCAGCCTTCGCCGCCGTCGGAGGTGGTAAGGTAAAAGTCATTCTTTCCCTCCGGGTTCAGGGGAACGGCCACCGTGGTGGTGTTGACCACCCGGGCGGTCACCGTATCCCAGTTGTTGACCACGATGGTGACGTTTACCGGCACTTCCCGCTTGTTGACCACCGTCACGTTGACCATCTTTTGCTCCACCGACTGTCCTCCGATGCCGTCCACCTTCAGGATGCGCTGCATTCCGTCTTTGAGCCCGTCCCAGTCCTCAACGGACAGGGTGAGCAGGTGGTAGCCGTTGCGGTCAAACGTGTGATTGAGCAGGGGCCGTCGAAACATCTCCTGGTCGTAGGTTCCGTCGTCGTCCAGGTCCCAGCGGTAGTACTTTATGTAGCCGTCGGGGTCACGGGAGGCGCTGGCGTTGAGGGTGACGTTGACCGCCGAGGGAGAGGCAGATGTAACCTGGCAGAAAAAGAGGGCCACCGGGTTTTCCAGTTTCTCCACCACTCGCACCTCTTTCACATAGGTGTCCGCGGACCCCGGGGGACCGCTGCTGTCCACGGCCAGGAGCTTGACCGTGTACGTCCCGGCCCGATCAAAGGTATGGTACATGACGGGCAGGGATTTTTTGGCGTCGTAGGTTCCGTCGCTGTCGAAATCCCACCAGTACCGGTCCACCTTGCCGTAGTAGCTCTGTGACTTGCTGGCGTCAAATACCACTCTCTGGCCTACCAGGATGTTGCCGTATATGATGTTCCCCTGGTCATCGCGCATGTAAATCAGATTGCCGTCGCTGTCCTTTATCCAGTACACGGCGTCCACAAAGGCGTGACCCAGGGCGGGCACCACCACCAGCACGGTCAGGATGGCCAGGAGCAGGGCAGGTCGAGACATTCTGCATAGTATCCAGCGGGACATTTATTATCTTTATCCCTGTCCGCCCCGCTTGGTTCCAATCGCATAAAACTGGGGGAAAAAGTTGACCTGGATGCCCTGGTCCAGAGAGGTCAGATATTCCTGCTCCCAGGTCCGGATTTCCCGGTCGCTCAGACCCGCCCTACGCAGTACGTCCCAGTAAAAGTCACGGGAGCGGGTGTAGGAGGCGCGGTCCTCAGCGCAGCTCCAGATGCGCTGGTTGCCGATGCCCACCTCGGCGTCCAGCCCCGCCCGCACAAACAGCATACGCAGTTTGCGACCGATGTGGGGGTCCCCACCCCGCCGCCGGATGGCCTCTCCCGCAAAGATGGGATCCACTTGTTCGTTTTCCGGCCAGTGAATCTTGCCCCCAAAGTCCGGCTCCAGGGAAGCCACCACCCTTCCCCCCGGTCGCACCACCCGGGCCATTTCGCTGACCACCTGCTGGGGATGCTCTGACCACATGAGCACCAGGTTGCAGAGGGCTATGTCAAAGGTCTCGTCCCGGAAGGGCAGATGGTGGGCATCGCCAGCCATGAGCACCACGTTTTCCAGGCCGGTCAGAATCTCCCGGGCGGTGTCTATGAGGTCCAGGGCGTCGTCCAGGGCGACCACCGTGCCGTTGGTGTGGGCCGCCACGTCCTTGGTGACCGCACCCGAGCCGCAGCCCACGTCCAGCACCATATGGGCATCTTTCAGTCCCGCCCTGATGTAGAGGGGATGCCGCTCCTCTGCGGTTTCCAGGGCCTGCTGCTCCAGTTTTTTTATGAAGTGGTGCAGTTCCTCCGGGCTCCGGTTGTGGGGCATCAACACATAAATATGGTGTGCTACATAAGCATTTGTGATTGCCGTGGTCGTCTCCCGGAGGGACCAGGCCAGCACCCGCATAGGTCGCCACCTGCTGGGCCTCCTGGATTGGAACCGGGAAGCCGACGACCTCTACCGGTGTGAGAGCCGAGACCTGGTGGCCTTTTTCATTCCCGATACGCACCTCTACCACGACCACGTCGACCGGGAACTGCGGCAGCGCGGATATGACCCGGCAGCGGTGGTTTTTGTCTCCCGGCATGCCTCGGAGTCGGGGCGGCGGACGCTCTCCGTTCATCCCGTCGGCAACTATGGCAGCGCCGATTTCGGGGGGCGGGCGGGCACCCTGGTTCCTTCGGCGCCCCTGCTCATGAGCCAGGCCCTTCGCTACCTGCGGGACGAGGCCCGGGAGTTGCCCTACACGGTGTGCTACGAGGTGACCCATCACGGTCCGTACCTGGAGACCCCTGCCATGTTCATCGAAGTGGGCAGCACCTCCCGGGAATGGAGCGACGACCGGGCCTGCTCCCTCATTGCTGCCATCATTGCCCGGCTGGAGGATTCGGGAGAAGACGTGGTGGCCGTGGGGCTCGGCGGCGGACACTACGCTCCCCGGTTTACCGACGTAACCCTGGGGGAGAACGTGGCCTTCGGACACATGATTCCCCGCTACCATTTCCAGACGCTCTACCGGTCGCTGGTCCACCAGGCGGTGGAGGCCACGCCGGGGTCCCAGGCGGTCTACATCCATGGCGACGAGGCCGCCCGGTTTTTGCCCTGGTTTGCAGAAAAGGGACTGGCCGTTGTTCAGTGACGGACCTCAAAATCGGTGCATCCTTCGGGCTCCTCCCAGGCAACCTCCACGTCCTCCACCCGGGCCATGGGCGACCCCCGGTGACACCAGTCAATCATGTTTTTTACCGACTGCTCCGGCCCCTCGAAGACCGCCTCCACCCGTCCGTCCGGGAGGTTGCGTACCCACCCCTTGACCCCCTGTCGGTGGGCAGCTTTTTGGGTGTGGGATCGGTACCACACGCCCTGGACGCGACCGGAAATCCACACGTGCACTCGCTTCATATCTTCACATGGAGAGCGCTTATTTATGTGCTGTGGTCAGGCCGGCGGCTCCCAGTGATTCCAGCGATGGTAGGCGTGGTGAAGGACGTAGTGGGCCAGGGGAAGCAGAAGCAGCGCCCCGGCCAGGTACCAGACGTGCAATGCCAACAGAAAAAGGAAAAGCAGCAGGGGAGAGATGAGCAGAGTGTACAGTCCAAACACCTGCACGTTGTAGAGGAGGACGGTGGGGAACAGCCCGGTGAGATAGACGGTGACGGCCACCGTATAGGCGGAGACGCCCGCATATACCAGCAGGGCCGGCACCAGCGAGGCCAGCCGACCGGAGGCCAGGGCGGCAGCCAGTATCACCGCAAGGGGCGCCAGGTTGAGCAGAGCGTAGCTGTACACCTTGCCCCGGAGCACGTCCCCCCGCTCACCGGCAGAAAGGCGTAGGAGGCGACGGAATCCAGCTCGGTAAGCCAGTTGTAGATGGAGGAGGCGATGAGCCCCATAAAGAGGGCGAACACCACCAGAAAGTCAAGTCCTGGTATAAACTCCTCCAGCACGTGGAACAGGAGCCAGATGACCGCCGCCGGCAGCAGCAGGGCAAACACGATTTTGCCCATCCCCCCCTGGCAGCGTTTCAGGTCCAGCAGGTCTTTGGCCACATAGGGGGCGTGGGCGCCGGCCAGCGGCCACCTGGCCAGGCGGCGGAAGGTGTTGGGGTGGCGCGGCGTGGGCCCAGCGAAGTCGACCCGGGGAAAGGCCAGGGATACGGCGAGGCACACCAGGGTTATTCCCAAGGTGGCCACCAGCGGTGTGGGGCCCGGGTACCGGAACAGCTGGTAGGGAGGTAGCAGCTGTATGGCCTCCGCATTGAGAGACAGCATGTCCAGCCCCACGGCTGCGCCCAGAGCTGCCAGCACCACGAGCAGCGCCCGTGGGGAGTGAGCATACAGGGTGGAGAGGGCAAAGGCCACGGCCAGCCCCGCAAGGAAGGACAGGGGCAGGGTGAGGACCAGCAGCCCCACCTGCCGCCCGGCCACGCCCATCAGGGGGGCCGTCAGGCCGAATCCCAGCAGGGCGGGTCCGATCCACAGCAGCACATAGAACATCAGGTCTTTGACAAAAAAAGCGGCGAGGATGCGCCGGTCGGTGAGGGGCAGGATGCGGGCGGCGGCAGCCAGTACCTGTGCCTGCCCGAAGCGCCGGGTGAGCATGTCCCGCCCCAGCAGGCCGAACGCACCCACGCTCAGTCCGAACAGCAGGAAGGTGTAATGCCCGAGGAGGGCCAGATGGGAGCCCGGCATGCTGTCCCGCAATACGGGCAAAAACAGGGTGCTCCCCGCAGCCATGACCGCCAGCAGCACCGGAAACAGGACGAACAGGCGATAGTCAAAAAGGGTGGCATGCAGGCGCCACTCCTCGCGAATCATGGCGTCAAGCAGAGCTCGCATGGTGTTCCCTATGGATCATGTCCAGAAACAGGTCTTCCAGGTGAGCGTGGCGCTGGGTTATGTCCTCCCTGTCTCCCTGGTATACCAGACGTCCCCGATAGATGATTCCTATCCGGGTGCACAGGGCCTGGGCAATCTCCAGCACGTGGGTACAGAAAAACACGGTGCCTCCCCGGGATACAAAATCTCGCAGGTAATTTTTTACCGTCCGCTGCACGATGGGGTCCAGGTTGATGAGGGGCTCGTCCACGAAGGCGACGCGGGGCTCGTGCAGAAAGGCCTGGGCAAACATGACCTTCTGGCGGGTTCCCCGGGACAAATCCTTGCACAGCATGTCCTTCTGGTCTCCAAAATCCAGGAGGTCGTACCAGAGGGAGCATCGCCTCTCCATGTGGCTTAGGCCGCGAATGGCGCCTACGAAGTGCAGGTATTCCTCGGCGGTCAGAAAGCTGGGTGGCATTTCCTGCTCGGGAATGATGCCCACCCGCTCCCGCACCTTCAGAGGATGGCGCCTCACGTCCAGGCCGGCCACTGTGGCCGTTCCCTCCGTAGGGACGGTCTGCCCGGTGAGCATTTTGATGGTGGTTGTTTTCCCCGAGCCGTTGGGGCCCAGGAGACCGAAGAGCTCTCCGGGATGGACGGCCAGCGACAGGTCGTCAACGGCGGTGGTGGGCCCAAACTTTTTCACCAGGTGGCGAGCCTCGATGACCGGTGGCATACGGGGGTATCAACGCGGGCGGCCTACATAATGGTTACCCAAAAAACAGTACTTCGGAAAGTAAAAAAATTTCAGGGATTTTAGCTTGACTTTGTCAGATTAAATTTTTTTGAGATAGCTCTCAATTTTTCGGAACATTTTTTTGCTCTGTATTCTCTTGATAATATGGAGGGGATAGGGAATGAAGTTTACCCTATCGGTT
>DSCA01000192.1 GCA_011049295.1 Thermoplasmatales archaeon | reverse complement strand
CTATATACCTCATCTGGTTCCTCCTGGTATATCTCAGCTATGGCCTGAGATATACTCTTCTATGACGTAGGAGGAATTTTAATCATACCGTCAACACAGCAGCTAATCCTGCTGGAAAAAGCGGTCCACCATCTGGGCAAACTGGCGGAAGGGAACGGTGCGCTTCACCACGCGGTCTGCGTATCGCTCCAGGTTGCCACTCCACTCCGTATCGAACCAGGCCGTGTACCCCCAGATACGCGCCGTGTGGTCCAGCTTGAGAATCTCCCGGGTGGTGCGGACTCCGTCCAGCGGCTCTCCTCCCTCCCTGTGGCGTTCCACGGCCTCCATGGCTTCCTCCCCGGAAAGATTTAGGTCCATGACCACCAGGTCGGGCCGTTTGTCCTGCTGGAGCAGGGTCCGATAGGTGGCGATGGCCTCTTCCCCCGTACGGGTGCTGACCACCTCCACCGGGGTCCGCATGCGCCGGAAATTGATGGTGAGCAGCTCGTGTATCATGGGTTCGTCGTCCACGATTAAAATGACCTTACTCATGTATTTCTCCGTTCTGCGTCACGTTTTTGACCACCTTTTCCACCCGGCAGATGGCTCTGCGGGCGGCCTCTATCTTTTGTTGCTGCTGCTCGGTGAGCTCCTCCAGGGTCAGGTCCAGGTAGCCCTTGGCGATGGCGATGGGGTTGAAGAAATGATGGGCGGCCCGTAGCTTGAAATCTCTCTCCTGCTCCAGGGCCCGCTCCATCTCCTCCTCGGCTTTCTTGCGCTCGGTGATGTCGTAGGCGTTGCCCAGGGCGGCCGGGCGCCCCCGGTAGACGATGCTGGTGGCGGCAAAGTCAATCCATTTGACGGTTCCGTCCCTGGTTATCACCCGGAACTCGTAGCGGGCGGGCTCCACCCGCTCCCCCTGCTGGCGCCACGTCCCCCGCTCCTTAACCATCTCCCGGTCCTGGGGATGGACCATATCCCAGATGGACATGCTCATCAGCTCCTGCCGGGAATAGCCGCTGATTGACTCCAGGGCAGGGTTTATGTACTTGAACACGTCGTCCTGGTAGATGAATATGGCGGAGGTGGAGGATTCGGCCAGCAGCTTGAATTTCTCCTCGCTCTCCTTGAGCGCCTCCTCCATGGTGATGCGGTCGGTGATATCCCGGAGAATGCCCATCACCCGGGTCTCCCCGGCATCTCCCACGTTCACCGTGGTGACCTCCACGGTCTTCACCGCACCGCTCTTGTCCGTTATCCGGAACTCGTATCGGCTGGGTATCTCCTCGCCCCGCTGGCGGGCCTTTTCCCGCTCCCTGATGAGGCGCTGGTCGTCCTCGTGGATGAGGCTCCTGAAGTCAAATTCGTCGCTGAAAATCTCCTCCTCGCCGTAGCCTACCAACTCTTCAAAGGCCGGGTTGACGTACTCGAATCCCTGGGGAGTGATGAGGTAGATGGCGTCGTTGGCATTTTCGATGAGGCTCCGGAATTGCTTTTCGCTTTTGAGCAGGGCCTCCTCCATCAGCTTCAGGTCGGTCACGTCCATCTGGGTGCCCCATACCTCCACCAGGCAGCCGTCGCGCACCGTTCCCACCATGGAGTTGGAAAAGTATTTTTCCTCGCCGGACGCGGTCACCTCCCGGGATACCCCCCCGGAGAGGCGCAGACCGTTGCGGAAAAAGGACAGCAGGTATCGCCGGTTTTCCTCGTCGTCGGGCAGCAGGTCGGCCAGCCGGGCGCCCAGCATCTGCTCCCGGGTGGCACCCATCATGGCCGCATAGCACTCATTGCATTCCACCAGGATGCTCTCAAATGCTCGCTCCAGGAGAACCTTCTCGTCCAGGCTCAGGTCCAGCGGCTGGGGAAGACGGAAGCACCAGATGCCTACTTCGCTGGTCTCGAAGAAGTTGCGCAGTTTTTCCTCGCTTTGCTTGAGGGCCTGCTTGGCCTGCTCCCTGTCGGTGATGTCGATGAGGGAGACCACGGACCTCTGGGTTCCCGGCAGCATCTCCACGTTGGTCAGCAGGTACCGGACGCGGCCCTGCTTGTCCAGAGCCCGGAATTCGTATCTTTTAGGGGTGCCCTCCGGGTCCTGGCGACGCCTCTGGTGGTACTCCCGCAGTCGCTCCACATCCTCCGGATGGACCAGCGGGGTCCAAGGCTTTCCCACCACTTCCTCCCCGGCGTAGCCCAGCATTCTTTCGAACTGGGAGTTCACCTCGGCAACGGTGGTATCGGCATTGATGACCACCATGGCGGTTCCCGTGTTCTCAAACAGGATGCGGTACTGCTCTTCCACCCGCTGGCGCTCCGTGACGTTGCGTCCGAAGCTGACCGTGCCCACGATGTGGTGGTCCTTGCGGATGGGGGCCGTATTTACCTCCAGGGTGAGGACGTTGCCGTGGCGGTCGTATATGCGGGCGCGGTAGGTGGTGCTCTCCCCCTCCAGGGCCCGGGCGAAGGCCTGCTGCACGGCGGGCAGGTTCTCGGGGACGATGACGGGCTCAAAGGACCGGTTTTGCCAGTCCTTATACGAGTAGCCGCTCTCCTCCTCCGCCACGGGGTTGACATACGTGAAACGTCCCTCCCGGTCCAGGGTCCAAATCCAGTCGTTGGCGTGGTTCACCAGCGTCCGGTATCGCTCCTCGGAAGCCTTCAGGGCCTCCTCCGCCTTCTTGCGGTGGGTGACATCACGCAGGATGCCCACGAAGCCGGTGGGGCGGCCCTCCTCGTCGGTCATCACCGACGCGCTAATCTCTACGAAAAACCGGGTACCGTCCACGGCCTGCACCGTTATCTCGTCCAGGGCCACGTTTCCCTGCTCCGTCACCGCGGCCATAACCTCCTGGACCTCATGGTGCTCGGCTCTTATAAAATCGAAGATGTTCTTGCCGATGAAGTCTTCCTTTCCCCGGCCCCTGAACATGCGTACGAGGGCCTCGTTCACGTCGATGACGTTGCCCTGGACGTCGGTGATGGCCACGCCGTCGAAGGTGGTCTCCACCACGGCGGAGAAGCGCTTGAGCTGCAGCTCGGCCTCCTTGCGCTCCGTGATGTCCTCCACGGTTCCCACAAAGTACAGGATGTGGCCATTGTCATCGCGAACGGTGCGGGCATTTTCCGAAATCCAGATGATGCACCCGTCCTTGCGGTACACCCGGGACTCGAAGTTGGAAACCTGGTCGTTTTCCTCCAGCTGGCGCAGGAGTTCGTAGCGCCGCCGGGGCTCCACATACAGCTGGTGGGCGATGTCCCGCATGTTGGTGATGAGGTCCGCCGGGGAGTCGTAGCCGTATATGCGGGCCAGGGCGGGGTTGGCGCTGAGGTGGCAGCCCTCCGGCGTGCTCTTGTAGATGCCCATGACCGCGTTTTCGAATATACCCCGGTAGTTCTCCTCGGCCACACGGAGCGATTCCTCGGCCTTTTTCTGCTGGGTGATATCCCGCACCATGGCCTGAATGAACACGCTGCCTTCCAGCTCTATTTTTTTCAGGGAAACCTCGGTGTCAAACGGCGTGCCGTCCTGGCGCAGGTGCTGCCAGTAAAATCGCTGCGGCTCTCCCTGCAGGACCCTCTGAATGTACCCCAGGGCCTTCTGCTTGGAGTCCCTGCCGTCGGGCTGGCGTTCCGGCGAGAACTCGTAGGGGGGGCGACCGATAATGTCTTCCTTGCGCACCCCGAACATCTCCAGAGTCTTCTGGTTGCAGTCGATGAATACGGCCTCGGCCATCAGAAAAATGGCGTCGTTGGCCGATTCGAACAGCGTGCGGTATTTGCGCTCTCCGGCCAGGAGTTTGTTGACGGTTTTCCGCCGCTCCGTGATGTCCCTCATCATGCCCAGGACGCGAATTCCCTCCCTGGCCAGGGGAACGGTGTTTACCTCTACGTACCGCAGCTCTCCCTGCTTGGTAATGATGCGAAACTGGTAGGCAGAGGGCAGCTCCTCACCGCGACGGCGCGCTTCCTCCCTCTCATGAATCAATGCCTGGTCGTCTGGATGGATGATGTCCCAGAAATTGAAGTGGGGGCTGCACACCTCCTCCGCCCCGTACCCGGTAATGCTCTCGAAGGCGGGATTGACGTATTCGAACCCCTCGGAGGTGATGATGTAGACACCGTCCATGAGGTTTTCGATGAGGGTGCGGTAGCGGGCCTCGCTCTCTCTCAGGTGCTGCTCCATTTCCTTGATGCGGGTGAGGTCGCTGACCATGCCCAGGGCATGGGGCTTTCCATCAAACGTAACCTTGGCCAGAGACAGGCCGACCACGATTTTCCGGCCGTCCAGCCGGGTGACTGTCACCTCGTACCGCTTCTCGGATATCTGGCCGTGCAAAGCCCGTTCTACGTCCTTTTGGATGGTCTGCGCGTCTTCCTCAGACAGAAAATCCAGCACGTGGACATCCCGTACCTGCTCACTGCTCTCCGCTCCCAGCATGGCCAGGAGAGCCGGGTTGGCATACACGATGCGATATTTGCGGGCCAGAAATATGCCCTCCCGGGACTGCTCAGCAATGACCCGGTACTGCTCGTCGCTCTGCTCCAGAGCTCGTTTGACGTCATCGGCCGTGGGTTTTTTTTCCGGGGACATGGACTGTCAGGCTACACTGCAATCAATCTGCACGCAGCCGCCGTATAATTCCCTCATTCACTATAAACATTTCGCAATTTTGCGGCCGGATATGGCCACCCGGGTCATCCCCAGAGAGGCCGGCACCGCTTCCAGTTCCCGCAGCAGAGAGGCAAAAAACAGGTGGGAGGGACAGCGGCAGTCGCTGCACCCGAAGCCGGGGACGGATGCGCATCTCTCCTCCAGAGCGGCGGCCACCTCACACTCCCGCTTTCCGCCCACCGCGTACCACACCGCATGGGGCAGAGCATGGGGCAGCACGTAGTCTATATGCCAGTGCCTCCGCTTGTCCTCCCGCAGGTGCCGCCGTATGCGGGCGTCCAGTCCGCCCTGGGCCGACCCCACGTAGGCGTAACAGCCGGGGGCAAAGGCCCTGTCGCCCAGGGCCCCCACCCTGACCACCCGGGGCTCGGCCAGACGGAATACCAGGACGTAGGTGCCCTTGAGGCGTCCCCTGCCCATGACCGCTTCCATACCCATCAACCGACCGCTTTTTCTATGCGGTCCACAAGGTGCTGGAAAGCACCGGCTGCCGGGGAGTCATCATCCAGGACAAAGGGGCTGCCGGCATCCCCGGAGGCGACAATGGCCGGGTCCAGGGGAAGAGAGCCCAGGAAGGGTACCTGCAGAGAGGCCGCCGCCCGCTGCCCGCCGCCCCGCTTGAAAAGGTCAATGGTCCCTCCGCAGTGGGGACAGACAAACCCGCTCATGTTCTCCACGATGCCCAGCACGGGCAGGCCCACCTGGCGGGAAAAGGAAACCGCCTTGCGGGCGTCCAGCAGGGCCACGTCCTGAGGAGTGGTAACGATGACCGTCCGGCCCTCCGGAATGAGCTGGGCGATGCTCAGCGGCTCGTCGCCGGTGCCCGGCGGGAGGTCGATAACCAGGTAGTCCAGCGGGCCCCAGCGTACCTCCCCTATGAACTGCCGGATGGCCTTCATTTTCAGGGGACCGCGCCAGATGACCGGGGCTTCGTCGCTGTCCAGGAGAAAGGCGATGGATATAACCCGGAGGTGATGGGGCCCCTCCACCGGATTGATGCCCTCCTCGTCGCCGGTCACCCGGGCCCCCTCCAGGTTCAGCATCTTGGGAATGTTGGGCCCGTGCAGGTCTGCATCCAGCAGCCCCACAGCGCGGCCCCTCCGGGCCAGGGCCACGGCCAGATTGGCGGCCACCGTGCTCTTGCCCACGCCCCCCTTGCCGCTCATCACCACCAGCGTATGCCCAATCTGCTGCAGATTGCGGGAAATGACGTCGTCGTGCATGGAAGGGGAATGCGGGAGGCATACTCAATGCTTTCCCTCGCCTATCCGAAATTATTATAGAGACGTTGCATATTAACGTATCACGAAGTGGTCAACATGCACAGGAAAGAGATTAGAATAGCGGTCTTCTTTGTCATTGCCATCATGGTGGGCGCCGTGTTCAGCGGCTGCATGAACGGACCCAAATTCCAGGAGGTCAGAGGCTTCGACATGGAAGACATCAGGGACATCAAGTCGGAGCGCACCATGGGGGCCACGCCGGTGGTGGCCTCGGAGACCAACGTCTTCTACGCCCTCATCGGAACCCCGGTGGCCGAATACTACGATGGCAACGAGAGCCGGGTGGCTCCCCTGCTGGTGGAGGACCCCCAGGATCCGGCCAACCCGGTGGCCCGGTTCAAGGAGCAGTATCCGTTTGCCAGCCAGTTCCGCATCGTGGGAGGAACCCCGGAAAACGTGTCTCTGGACATTGTGAAACAGGTCTGGAGGAAGAGCGACGCCGTTCTGCTCATAGAGGACAGCGAGCGCGGCTACAGCCTGGGAGTGGCCGCTACCCCCCTGGCCGCCTACCTCAACATTCCGGTCCTGGTCACCAACGATACCAACAACGTGCGGTTCCTGCTGAAGGACCTGGGCGTCAAATACACCTTCCTGTGCGGAGACATCGAGGGACACGAGCGCACCTGGCGCTTTACCGACGGCATGGCCATTACCAACTTTCTGGCCCAGCTGGTGAAAGAAAAGTTCGGCGACGTGGGCTACCTGACCATCACCAATCCCCGGGATGCCTACCCCCCCGAGGTGCTGGACACCGTGTCCTTCAGCTTCAGCGGCACCCTGGCCTCGGTGGCCATTCTCCCCTCCACGCTGCTGTCCACGGCCCAGGGTTTCCTGCGGCCCGGCATGCACAACTTCACCATCCCCGACGATTACAAGTACGCCCGCATAAAAATCGACCTCCGAAACATGAACTCGGAGGACGTGGACGACCTGGGCGACTACATCAGCCTGTCCGGAGGGCCGCGCATCGAGGACCTCCCCGCCCCCCAGCAGAGTTATGAGCTGGTCCAGATTACCACCCAGGCCGGCGTTCCGGAGCGGGATGCCAACGGCAACATCGTCACCGACCAGGTGCACTACGAGACGGTGATGTACGGCCGCGGCGGCGTCACCTATGACCTTTCGGTTATCGGCACCTGGCTGGCCCGCAAGGAGGGCAGCTACGAGCTGGACGTGGTGGTGGAGAAGCTGTCCGACCCCTACGTTTCCACCATGCCCCAGTTGTCCTCCGTCGCACCCTACCTGGCCGCCTACCGCAGGGGCATCGTGTGGGCAGAGCCCGAGATGGCCTTTGCGGCCACCGACAACGTGACGGTGGGCGGAAAAACCTGTCCCGGCTTCTACGTGCCCCGCAAAAACCCCCGGCTGGCCGGGCCTGCCAACCAGCACCTCATGGAAATGCACGGGCGCCTCAACCGCCTGCTGGCCAACATTTCCCACATACCCGTGGACGACCTGAAGGCTCTGCGGGAGCACTACAGGGAGAATCCCATCTATGTGGCCCTGGTGGGAGGAGCCACCATGGTTCCCCAGTACATCTACGATAACCCGGATACCCCCCTCGATGAGCCCATGGGCATTTATTATTTCGGCTACGGAACTCCCAGCGATTTCATCTACGGCAACATCGACCCCGACCCCCGGGACATCAAAAACGATACCTATTCCTACTGGCCCTACCAGGAGAACATCGTGGGCAGAGTAACGGGATGGGACGCCCAGGACGCCTCCGCCCTCATCTGCCGTACCATTTTCTACGAGGAGATTATCGGCGGTCTGGGAGACTGGAAAAACCGGGCCACCGTCCAGAGCGGCTGCGGCACCGACTTCCAGAAGGTCCCCATACTGGAACAAATCAAGAACATTCTGGCCCCCCTGCTGGGAGGCGCTGCCGGCGACCCCATGAAGTTCCCCTCCGGAGCCACCCGGTTCAACGGCGATGCCATCGCCGCCACCATCGAGGAGGGTGGTTTTGAGGTGGAGCGTACCTATTTCACCTTCTCCCAGCGCAAGGGATTCAGCGACGAGGCGCTCACCAAAATCAAGCGTGCCGGCGTGCTCAACATGCTGCTGTTTCCCAAGTTTGAGGTGAAGGCGGTAAGCGGCGAAAACGTGGTCCGGGGCGGCGAGTTGCAGCCCCTGTCCAACGTGATATACGAGAACGGCCACGGCAGCATGCACCTCTACGAGTTCGGCGACGTGGTTATGTGGGGACTGGGCCTGGGGTACTTCTTCGGCCCCCTGATTATGCAGTTCCTGGTGCGGGTCTCCTTCTTCGCCAGCCCCCTGGGGGCGCTGGGAACCTACAGCACCCGGGGCGTGGAAAACATGGAACTGGGTCCCTCCACCATGTTTATCGAGAGCTGCGTCAACGGCAAAATCGACGGCATGTACGTTCCCAACAACATAGGGCAGGCCTACATGCACGCTGGGGTGAACGCCCTGGTGGCCTCCACCACCTTCACCAACGTGGCCGGCTACCTCAAGCCCCGGCCCATCGTCCACAGCCTGGGCGTCATCGCCTATATCAAGGCCTGGTACGACCTGCTGACCCAGGACGAGTATCCGGAACTGAACTTTGGCATGCTCATGCACAAGCAGATGTTCCTGGACATGACCCACAACGACACCGACATCGGCAGGGCCTTCCGTGACGCCCGCAACGACTACCTGTATCAGGATGCCAACTCCACCTTCCTGTGGGTTCCTCCGCTGGAGGATGTCCACGGCGGCGCGCTGAAGGCCTCCTCAGAAGGCGGACGGGTGCTGATGAAGAAGTACAATACCTTCCTGGAATACCTGGTGTTCGGGGACCCGGCGTTCAACCCCTACCAGCCTGCAAACAACGGTTAGCCGGGCAGCCACCGCCCCGGCTTTTCCCGGGCTCAGTATTCCCGCCACTTGTGACCGCACTTGGTGCAGGTGTAGATGCGGGTTTCCGGCTCGTCGGCGGCCCGGGTCTGGCGCAGAATCCAGTAGGCCTCGTGGTGGTCGCACCGGGGGCAGGTAACCTGGGTCTTGGGAAGCACGCTGACCTTTTCGTCGATGACCGTGACCTCCCGCTCCTCCCGGGCGGACACGATGCGCTTTCTCTCCTTCCGGTCCCTGACGAAGCCGCACTTTCTGCACTTCATCTCCTCGCCGTCCGGGTACAGAAGAGCACCGCATTTGGGGCAAAACATTGACCCCTTAATACCGGCCCTATAAAAAATGTTGCGCAGCCGACCACGGGCGGCAATAAAAGTAATATACCATACCCCAGCACCATGATATTAATAAATTATTAGTACCCGCAGCAGGGGGAATGAGGGTCACCACTTTTTCCCGATGTTTTCCTCCTTGCCCTCGTTCCCCTCCTTTTCGGCACCGGGCGGCCAGGTGACCGGTGTGATAAATCTGGAGCGGGCTCAGCCGCCGAAGGGATTCACGTACAGCACGCCGATTTCGTCGCTTCCCCCGGAGCTCTCCGCCCGGAGGGTATGGATGGGCGGCGGCCGGAGTCCCTCGTCCCAGACCCATGTATAGGGCGCCTCGCTGTCCGTATGCCTCAGCTCCCCGTCCACGTAAAAGGAAACCGGCCCCGGAGCCTCCGCCTCCACGGTTATCTTGCCGATAACGATGGCCTGGAAGGGAGTGGGGACGGCGGGCAGCGGCACCAGCTCCACATCGAAGACGTAGAGGGCAGGCGCGGGCTTGACGATGGACACGTCGCTGAAGCCGGTGGCCGCCGGCGACGCGTGGCTTCCCGTCATGCCCAGGACAGAGATCACCAAGAGGAGCAGGGCGAGCACCCCCACCACACAGCGTTTCACGGGTTTCATGGTATCCATGAATTCAACCCGCGGGCCCTATATAAAAATACCGGCAACGAAAGAACCTCGACGCTTTCCCCACCACTCGCCTAGACCCCTCCCGTCTGGAGAATCATCTGCTCCACCCGCCGCCTGATGTCATCTCTCACCTCCCGGAACTTTTCCACCGGCTGACCGGCGGGATCCTCGATGCCCCATTCCATGGTCTTCTCCCGCGGGGCCAGGGGGCAGCCCTCCAGGCAGCCCATGGTGACGATGACATCGGACCGGGCCACCAGGACCGGAGTGAGCACTTTTGGCTTCTGGCCGCCGATGTCGATGCCCTCCTCCCGCATAACCTGGATAGCCTGCGGGTTGACCCGTGCGGCGGGCCGGGTGCCGGCGCTCTCCGCCATCCCCTCGGTGGCCAGGGCGTTGAAGAAACCCTGGGCCATCTGGCTGCGGCAGGCATTTTCCACGCAGACGAACAGCTCATTGGCCATGTTACCTCCGGAATTTATGACGGGTACGGTTGGCAATCCACACCAGGCTGAGCATGATGGGCACCTCCTCCAGCACCCCCACCACCGTGGCCAGGGCGGCACCGGAGTCCAGGCCATACACGGAGATGGCTACCGCCACCGCCAGCTCGAAAAAGTTGCTGGCTCCTATCATGCCCGCCGGGGCGGCAATGCTGTGGGGCAGTTTCCAGAGATACCCCCATCCGTAGGCGATGGCAAAGATGAGGTAGGTCTGGATGGTCAGGGGAACGGCAATCAGGGCGATGTGCAGCGGATTACCCAGGATGATGTCTCCCTGGAAGGAAAACAGGATGGCCAGGG
>DSCA01000117.1 GCA_011049295.1 Thermoplasmatales archaeon | reverse complement strand
TCAACCGATAGGGTAAACTTCATTCCCTATCCCCTCCATATTATCAAGAGAATACAGAGCAAAAAAATGTTCCGAAAAATTGAGAGCTATCTCAAAAAAATTTAATCTGACAAAGTCAAGTTTATCCACACCGGGATTTTGATGAAGGGGATGTCCGGCATGTCCTGGGCCGAGGAAACCTGTTGCATGGCGGCGCCGCAGGCGGGGCAGGAGTGACGCATGGCAGTATATGGCGCAGGGTTACAAAAGGCTTGCTGGATAAGGGAGGACAGGGGCAGGGGTGGACAGAAAGAGGGATGCATTTTCCCATGCCGTCTAGGTGCCCCTGTCCACAGAGATATACGGCAGGGTTTCTTTAATGTTTGGTCGCCGCCCTCTCCACCGAGGGACCACCAAAAACAATCGAAAAACATATAAATAGAACCTAGCAATTCCTGCTTTTTAGTGGAGAGATAGAATGCAACAAGTATATATGTTTGAGGATGCACGGGCCGATATGACCGACGTGCTTGGCAACAAGGGGGCCCAGCTGGGAGAGATGCAGAGCATCGGCATTCCCATTCCCCCCGGATTCGTCATTTCCACCCGGGCCTGCGTGGCCTACCTGAAGAAAAAGGAGCTGCCCGAGGAGCTGCGCCGGGAAATCCTGGTGGCCTTGCGGCGGGTGGAGGAAAAGGTGGACAAGAGGTTCGGAGACACGGGGGACCCCCTGCTGGTCTCCATTCGCTCCGGGGCACCGGTGTCCATGCCCGGGATGATGGACACCATTCTGAACCTGGGATTGACGGACCAGACGGTGAAGGGGCTGGCGGAGAAAAGCGGTAGTGAATGGTTCGCCTACGACACCTACCGGCGCTTTCTGTACATGTTCGGAAACATCGTGCTGGGAGTGGAGGAAAAGCAGTTCGACGCTATCCTGGACGTGCAGAAGGAGCGGGAGGGCGTGCGCCTGGACCAGGAGCTGTCGGTGGAGGGTCTGAAAAAGGTGGTGGCGGAATACAAGCGCCTGGCCGACATGCCCCAGAGCCCCGAGCAGCAGCTGTTCATGGCCGTAGAGGCCGTGTTCAACTCCTGGAACAACAAGAGAGCCCGCAGCTACCGCAAGCACCAGGGTCTCCCCGACGACGTGGGAACCGGGGTGGTGGTGCAGACCATGGTCTTCGGAAACTTTGACGATGACTCGGGCACCGGGGTGGCCTTCACCCGGAATCCGGCCACCGGGAAAAAGGAGTTCTACGGCGAGTTCCTGGTCAACGCCCAGGGGGAGGACATCGTCTCCGGGAAGCGGACCCCCAAGCCGGTCAACGAGCTCCGGAAGGTTTTCCCCCAGGCCTACCGGCAGCTGGCGGAGATGGCAGACCGGGTGGAGCGGCACTACCGGGACATGCAGGACATGGAGTTCACCATTCAGCAGGGAACGCTGTACATCCTGCAGACCAGGACGGGGAAGCGCACCGCCCGGGCGGCGGTCACCATCGCCGTGGACATGGTCAAGGAGAAACTGATATCCAAAAATGAGGCCCTGATGCGGGTTTCCACCGAGGACATAGAAAAAATTCTGCACCCGGTCATCGCCCCCGGCGAGCAGTACACGCCCCTGACCCGGGGCCTGAACGCCTCCCCCGGCGCCGCCACCGGGGTCATCGTGTTCGACCCGGAGGGGGCGGCCGCCCTGGGCAAAAAGGGGAAAAAGGCCATCCTGGTGCGGGAGGAAACCACGCCCGACGACATCCACGGCATCACCGCCGCCCAGGGGGTGCTGACGGCCAGGGGGGGCATCACCAGCCACGCTGCGGTGGTAGCCCGGGGCCTGGGCAAGCCCTGCGTGACCGGCTGCGACGGCCTCCACATCAACGAGGACAAGGGGCAGTGCCGCATCGGCGACCAGGCGTTCAGGGAGGGGGACGTGATTACCATCGACGGCTCCACCGGAGAGGTCATGCAGGGAGAGCTGACCCTGGTTCCCCCGTCCTTTGCCGCGGAAACGGAAACCTTTCTCTCCTGGGCCGACCAGGTGCGGCGGATGGGTGTGAGGGCCAACGCAGCCACCGTGGAGGGCGCACAGCAGGCGCTGAAGCAGGGAGCCGAGGGCATCGGCCTGTGCCGGACGGAGCGCATGTTCAACGCCCCCGACAGACTGCCCATCGTGCGGGACATGATTCTGGCCCAGGACCGGAAGGAGAGGATGGAGGCCCTGGACAAACTGCTGCCCCTCCAGAAGGGAGACTTCAAGGAGATACTGCGCACCATGTCCCCCCGGCCGGTGACCATCCGTCTGCTGGACATCCCCCTGCACGAGTTTTTGCCCTCGCAGGAGGAACTCCTCCAGGAGCTCAACTACCTCAAGGATTTCGACGCCGCGGTGCGCTCTCTCCAGGAAATCCCCAGCATCTCCCGGGTGCTGGACCCCGAACTGCACGTGTATCTGCCCTCCGTGGAAAAATTCATGGAGGAGCTGACCAACGACAAATACCACGCCCTGAGCGAGAAGCTGCTCCGGGAGAAAAGCGTGCTGCTGGATAAGGTCCGCTCCCTGGAGGAGGTCAACCCCATGCTGGGCCACCGCGGAGTGCGCCTGGGCATCACCTACCCGGAGATATACGACATGCAGATTCGGGCCGTCTACGAGGCGGCGGCCGAGCTGCTCAAGGAGGGAGTGGAGGTGCTCCCCGAAATCATGATTCCCCAGGTGTGCACGGCCCAGGAACTCAAGTGGGCCCACCGGCGGGTGAGGACCATTGCCAGAGAGGTGGAGGGACGCTACGGGGTGAAGGTTCCCATCAAGTTCGGCTCCATGATCGAGGTGGTCCGGGCCTGCATGCGGGCCGGCAAGCTGTCGGAGATAGCCGAGTTTTTCAGCTTTGGCACCAACGACCTGTCGCAGGCCACCTTCAGCTTCAGCCGGGAGGACGCCGAAAAAAAGTTTCTGCCCCTGTACAACCAGCGCAAAATTTTGCAGGATAACCCCTTCTCGGTCATCGACCGCAAGGGCGTGGTCCGGCTGATGAAAATCGCCATGGAGTGGGGCAAAAAAACCCGGCCCGACCTCAAGGTGGGGGTGTGCGGGGAGCACGGAGGCGACCCCTACTCCATCCACATCTTCCACGGCATCGGCGTGGACTACGTCAGCTGCTCGCCCTTCCGGGTGCCCATCGCCCGTCTGGCCGCCGCCCAGGCCACCCTGAAGGAGGAAGAAAACCGCCGGAGGGGCGTAGAACCGGAAGACTGAAACCCTACATGGACCGCAGGCGCCGGATGCGCTCCTCCAGAGGCGGATGGGTGGACCATATGGACTGGCGGCGGGCCCTCCGGAAGGGATTGGCGATGTACAGCGGGGCCACGGTTTGGGAGCCCCGGGGGTCGCCGGGCAGGTCAGCCCGGATTTTTTCCAGGGCGCGGGCCAGCCCCTCCGGATTCCGGGTTAGCAGGGCGCCGTTGGCATCCGCCAGGTACTCCCGCCGCCGGGACATGACCAGGTAGACCAGCCGGGAGAACAGGGGAGCCAGGATGGCAAAAAGGATGGCCACCACCACCAGCATCCCGGCGTTTTTGCCCCGCTGCCTGCCGCCCCCCCAGAGCAGGGAGCGGAGCAAAATCTCGGCGATGAGGGCGATGGCCCCCACCACCCCCACGGTGACCGTGGCCAGCAGCACGTCCCGGTTGGCAATGTGGCTCATCTCGTGGCCTATCACCCCCTCCAGCTCCTCTCCGTCCAGTTTCTCCAGGGCCCCGGTGGTGGCGCAGATAACCGCCTCCTCGGGTTTTTTGCCGGTGGCGAAGGCGTTGATATCGCTGGAGTCCTGCACGTATGCGTGGGGAACCGGCAGTCCGGCGGCAATGGCCATCTCCTCCACCTTGTAAATGAACAGCTTTTCCTGGCGATGGCGGGAGTTGGCGGGGCGGGCTTGGGCGGCGCGCAGCACGCTCTGCACGGAAAACGAATAGGTGACCAGCACGTAGAGGAGGGAGAGGGGCAGGCCCACGGCCAGGGACAGGTAGGGAGGAAATCCCAGGACGAAGCCGAAGGCAAAAATGACGCCGAACAGCAGCACCAGCATGAGCAGACACACCGCCACCGTGGCCCGCTGGTTGCGCCGGATGTGCTCCTCTATCATCATGCTGGTTTAGCAATCAAAACGAAATCCGGGGGGCTTCCCGGGCCTCCTCCGGAATCTGGAGCATGTCCCTCTCCTGTTTTCCCATGAGGCCGGCGATGGTGCGGCCGGGGAAGGTCTCGATGGCGTTGTTGAAGGCCAGCACGCTGTCGTTGTAGCGCTGCCGGGCGTAGGAAATCTTGTTTTCGGTGTGGCTCAGCTCGTCCTGCAGCTGCAAAAAGTTTTCGTTGGCCTTGAGCGAGGGATAGTTTTCGGCCACTGCGAACAGCGTCTTCAGGGCCCCCGTCAGCTGGTGGTCAGCCCGGATGTTTTCCTGGGGCGTCTCCGCCTGCAGGAGAGAGACGCGGGCCCGGGTGACGTTTTCCAGCACCTCCCGCTCGTGTTTCATGTAGCCCTTCACCGACTCCACCAGATTGGGAATCAGGTCGGCCCGGCGCTTCAGCTGCACGTCGATCTGGGCCCAGGCGTTGTCAATGCGGTTTTCGTAGCGAATGATTTTGTTGTAGTAGTAGATGGGGATGGCAATAACCAGCAGAATAACCAGCCCGGTCAGAATTATGCCCAGCATGGTTTCACCGGAATACAACCGGCAGCCCCATATAAAACATGCGCCGCCCGGTTGCGGGAGCAGAGCCGCCTCCGGTGCCCAAAACCTTTTTAACCGGGGGGTCATTGAACCACCGAGGTGAAACATGGTCTCTGCCCAGGACGTTATGAAACCTGATTTTCCCCGTGTGGAGATGGACACACCCCTGTCCAAGGTCATCCCCCTGCTGAAAGAGAGCAGCGCCGTGGTGGTCATGGACGGCAGGCAGTACCAGGGACTGCTGGTGGAGCGGGACATCATACGGGCCAAGCTATCCCTGGAGACCAAGGCCAAAACGGTGCTCCGGCACGTGCCCAAGCTGTCCCCGGACACCCCGGCGGAAGAGATTGCCCGCCTGATTGTGGAGAGCGGCGTGTATCTGCTGCCGGTGCTGGAGGGGGGGCGCATGCGGGGGGCGGTGAGCGCCGACACCCTGCTGCGGGAGGTGGCCCGGCGGGACTTCGGAGACCAGCCCATCCGGAGACATATGAGCAGCCCGGTGGTCACCATTGCCCCGGAGGAGCGGCTGGGAAAGGCCCTCAAGCTGTTCAAGGAGCGGGACATATCCCGGCTGCCGGTGGTGGACAACGGCCAGGTGAAGGGCATCCTCACCATGGACGATGTCACCCGTAAGGTCATCCATCCCGAGGACCGGGCCAAGGGATGGGGAAAATACGGGGAGATAATCGCCGAGAAAAAAAGGTACCTGGAGATGCCCGTGCACGGACTCATGGTGGACAACCCCCTCATCATGCCCCCCGAGGCCTCCGTTCAGGAGGTCATCGACACCATGATTGCCCACGACATCCGGGGCATGCTGGTGGGGGCCGACCGGCGGGTGGAGGGCATCGTGACCAAAAAAGACCTGCTCAAGCCCCTGGCCGCCTCCGCCCGGGAGCGCCGCCAGCCCATCGTCATCCAGTTCGCCGGGGAGCTGGACAGCATAAAGGATTTCAGCAAGGAGGAGGCCGCCGCCTACCTGCTGGACGAGCTGGCCAAGCATCAGCGCTTCCTGGAGGTGGGCGAGCTCTACGTGCACCTGAAGCAGCACAAAGAGGTCAGGCAGGGTCTGCCCCTCATCTACTGCAAGATGCGGCTGTCCTCACCCCGGGGCATGTTCGTGGCCGCCGACGAGGGATGGGGCTTCATGAACGCCCTTCGCCAGACCATGGGCGACATCGAGCGCCAGATTAGAAAGGCGGGAGACCGCTAGGCACTCCCCTCCCTGGTTTTTACGGCCATCCCCCGGTCAAAGGCCAGCATCTCCTGCCGGTTCAGCCGGCACTGCCCCACGGCCACCAGGCCGTCCTGCTGGTCCACAACGAGCACCTCGTCGCAGGGGCGCAGCCCGGGGTCGGCATCCACCACGAACTTGGCGAAGACGCTCTTGCCCTCCGCCACAAAGGGAACGGCATCCGGATGCAGCACCACCCGGAGGCGGGGAGGGGGCAGGGCGGCATGGAGGCGTTGTCCGCCAGCCAGCTTGAGGGTGAACAGACCGTCGCCGGCCCGCAGCGACGCCACGTGCCGGCCGTCGCAGTAGACGTTGCGAATTTTTCCCGTGGTGCTGGACTTCACCAGCTCCATCTCCCCGGAAAACAGGGCCTCACCGGCGCCCGGGCCGAACTGCACGTCGGCAACGGCCCGGATTTTGCGAAGGTCGAAGTCCTCGGCATCCCCCGGCGCCTCCTCCACCACGGGGGGGGCCCGGCGCAGCAGGCGACGGGAAAAGGAGTCGGCCACCCGCCGGCTGGAACCGTCCAGCGTCTCCGGAAACACGGACTGGGCCACGGGATACATGTCCTCCAGCTCCAGTGGGATGAGCCCCAGGGGACCGCGCACCAGCACGGTGGCCCGCAGGCGGGCCCATTCCGGATGCCGGCGGGTGAAGGGTTTGCCCTCCTCGTCCACCACCAGCGTCCGGTCGAAGGAAAAGGCATACCGCTCCAGGATGCGCCGGTGGAGACGATGGATGAGGGGGCGGTGCAGGGAAAAACGCCCCGTGTACAGGAGAGCCCGGGTTTTGCTCACCGGCTCATACTGCTCCAGCCAGCGCTTCTCCCCCTGCACCACGGCCAGGGCCTCCAGCAGCCGGGGGTGGGACCGGGCCCTCTGCTCCACCAGCTCCCACAGCCAGCCTCCCCGGATGGCCTCCCGGATTCGCCGCATCTCGGCAAAGGTGACGTGCAGATTGTGCCGGGCCAGGGCCGCCCGCCGCTCCTCCGGTTCCATCTCCCGCAGTTCCTCCGCCGTATGGAGGCTGCACACCGGACAGGCGCAGGGAAGCTCCTCCAGCTCCGCCAGTCTGACCGTTCCCTCGGGAAGCATCAGCCGCCCGTCCTGGGCGTACTTGGCATAGGCGGCGGAGTCAAACAGGTCGCAACCCAGGGCCACGGCCAGCGGAAACACCAGGGGGTGCCCGGCTCCGAACAGGTGGACCGGCCGGTGGGGGGGGAGCCCCTTCTTGGCGGCCGCCACGATGGCGGCCAGGTCTCCGTAGCGCTGCTGCTCCATGATGGGTACCACCCCGCCTATGGGGTGCAGGTCCGCCTCCACCCCGGCCAGGGCCCGGGCGCACCGGCGGCGGAGGTCGGCATAGGTTCCCCCCTGGACGGTGCAGGCCAGCAGCATGTCTCCCTTCAGGGGGACGCTGTCCCGGGCCCGCTCCAGGGTCTGCGCCACCTCCCGCTCCGCCCTGGCCCGGTCCGCATCCAGGGAAAACACGTCCAGGATGGTTCCCATGTCGGAGCCGATGTCCCGCTGGAAGGCCACTATCTCCAGGGGGTCCAGGCGGCCGCCGTACTCGTACATCTGGAAGGAGCCGGAATCGGTCATCACCGGGCCGGGGAAGCCGATGAGCCGGTGCACACCTTCCTCGAGAGCGGTGCGGCGCAGGCGGGGGGTGCGGTGGATGATGTAGGAGTTGGTAATCACCGCCTGAGCGCCCAGCCGCGTCATGTCCACCGGGGCCAGGTCCTGATGGCCGGGGTTGACCACGGGCAGGACGGTGGGGGTGGTGATGGTGCCATGTGCCGTCTCCAGCCTCCCGATGCGGCCGGCTGCATCGCGCTCTCTGATTTCAAACACGGCCTGTTAAAGGGACAGCGGTATTTAAGGCTGGCCTACAGGGCCACGATGTCCGCCGTCATGTCCGGCAGGTGAAGCAGGGCGACCGTCTGCCTCCCGGTCAGGTAACCGCAGCACTCTCCGGGGTTGACAATCAGCGCCGGCTGGTGGGCCAGGTCCTGCTCATGGGTGTGGCCGTAGAGCACCACGTCGCAGGTGTGGGCCAGGGAGCGGACGATCTCCGGGGTGTGGGTGAGGGCCACGTCTTTTCCCCCCAGGGTGACCAGCAGGGGGTCGGGGTGAAACTCGCCGATTCCGGAAAAAAACTGGTGGAGGTGGACGCGGTCCCCGTCGTTGTTGCCGAAAACCCCCAGCAGGGGAGCCTTCAGGTGTCTGAACTCCCGGGCGGTGAAGGGGGACACGATGTCTCCGGCGTGCACCACCAGGTCCACCTCCCGGCTGTTGAAAAGGTCCACCGCCCTGCGGATGGCGGGCAGATGGTCGTGGCTGTCGGCCATCACCCCCACGACGGCTACCTGGCTCCAGTCCATGGGTAGGCATCCGCCGGAGTTATATAAGGCCTTCACGCCTGCCGCCGGGTCCCGGCTAAAATTTTATAAACAACAACGTCTTTCTTATTAGCAAGGTGACATCATGGACAGAAGGGACCGTATCGTCGTTTTCGCAGGCATAGTCATTCTGGTGATAGCCCTGGCCGGCGTTTTGCTGCAGGGAGAGGAGAGCACGGAAGCCGAAAAGACCGTGGAAATGCGCACGTTCAACGTCAACTGGAATGAAAAAACCGGCGCCTACCGGGAGGAGGGATACGTGGCCAAGGGAGGCACCGAAACCTTCAACTTTTCCATAAACAAGGAGGGCCTGACCGGGGTCACCTTCACCCTGGAATGGAGCGACGACTGGTCCCGCGGGTTCATCATACCCTGGAACTGGTCCGACACCCTGGAGCTGAGAGTGTCCGCTCCCAGCGGCGTGCAGCTCTCCGGCTCCGGCACGGTCAGCGGCACCGGCAGCCCCCTAGAGGTGGAGGCGGCCATGGGCACCACCCCCAACTCCATGCAGGTGAACGCCAGCAACATGACCGCCGTGCAGGAAATGGTGAAGGAGAAATACATGAGCTCCACTGGCAGCGGGGTGTGGCAGGCCAGCGTGGGAATCTCCACCAAGCCCTTCCTGCTGGACCGGGGGAACGACTTCACCATCCACGTCAGCTATTCCTACTTCGAGCCGGTAATCAGCGAAGTCACCACTAGCTGATGGGATAGCGCAGCATGGCGGCCAGGCCGCCCAGGGCGGCCAGCTTTTCCCCGGCCTCGTGTACATCGCTGATCACGGATACCGTGGCTCCCGTTTTTTCCGCCCTTTCCAGCAGCGGCTGGTGACCCCTCACCCTGCCGGTGGTCACCAGCACCTGCTCCGCCGCCCCCAGGGTGACCGCCCGCTCCACCTCCTCCTCGCCGTAGGCCACGGGCTCCCCCCGGGCCAGAGCCGCCAGGAAGCTCTCCACCAGCCGGGATTCCCGGGCCAGGGAGGAGGCCTCCACCAGCCTCTCCACGATACCCCGGTTGAGGGCCTCCTTGACCCCGGCCATTCCCGCCTGTCCGGTGCTGTCCACCACGTAGTTGGACAACCCGCCCCTGTCCCGGGCGTAGGCCACAAAGTTTTCCTTGGCAAACCCCGGGCCCACGATCACCAGGGGCAGCTGGAACTGCTGCA
Organism: Thermoplasmatales archaeon; assembly: GCA_011049295.1. Lineage (GTDB taxonomy): Archaea > Thermoplasmatota > E2 > UBA202 > DSCA01 > DSCA01. The sequence goes on along the minus strand of DSCA01000117.1, from coordinate 1,156 downwards.
GCTTGGCCAGAAGGTCCCCATAATATTCTTTCTCGCTGGACGTGCTCTCATAGAACTTGCCGGAGCGCCCGGAGTCTATGGTGGCCAGATGCTCCACGCCGTACTGGTGAATCAGGGCTATGGTGGCCTGGTCCTCGTCCATGGACACCACCACCACGGAGGGCTGCTGGCTGCTCTCCACGGCCTCCTTCAGCCGCTTGAGGTGATAGGGCTTCCAGTCCTTGATGACGGTCAACTCGCTGCCCGGCTCCAGGTTGAAGGTGTGATGCTTACCCAGGTCCTGCGGGCCCTGCTCGATGACTCCGTGCACCCGCAGGCGGTCGGAGAAATTCTGGAAGGACACGCCGGTGACCCGGATGGTGAGGTACATGCCCTCCTTTTCTGCCTTGCCCGCCCGGGTTTTGTCGCCGGGCTGGGCGCTGGTGCGATGGGTGAAGGCCGCCGCCAGGTCCCCCTCCTCGATGATGTTGTAGAGGTGCCAGCAGTCGTCGGTGCTCTGAATGCGCACCTTGATGGACCCCTCCCTGGTGTTCTGGTGAAGAATGTTCATAGGTGCTCCTCCACCACGTGCACCGGTCCGGGAGGCATCACCCGCTGCACATCCTCCACTGGCAGGTCGAAGAGGGAGGCCAGTCGGGATGCCACCCTGTTGGGGTCCTCCCTCCCCGCCTCCATCAGCACCCAGCGCCGGGCGTGCCGCTCCACCGCCGCCGGCGACCCCCCCATGACCTTGGGGGCGTCCGTCACCGTCACCTCCCCCACGGCCAGCCGGACCGGGCACTTGCAGTAGTGCCTTTTTCCCCGGATGACGAAGGCCCCGGCGGGGAGGGACTCGCCGGCCCGGGGGGTCTTGGACACCTGCTCGGGGGTCACCCAGTAGGCGCTGCCGGCGGCAAACTGTCCCCAGGCCCGGGAATAGGCCAGGGCCATCTGGCAGGCCTCCTCCAGGGTGCGCTCGGAGATGGACAGCGGGTTGCCCTGCACGTCGCCGGCCTTGACCACGCAGGAGGGGGCCCCGTGAATGTCGGCGTGCACGTAGCGGTCTCCGGGCTCCAGATGTTTTTTTACCACCTTTTCGTTGGAGGAGGCATCCCTTCCGCACACCAGCAGGTTTCCCTCCGAGGACAGGCACCACCGGTAGGACTCGAACCAGAAG
>DSCA01000070.1 GCA_011049295.1 Thermoplasmatales archaeon | reverse complement strand
GAATACGGTGGGGTCTGGTGCCACAGACGAGCGATGGGGAGCCGGATACACCCCGGCTCCGTTTTGCTGATTCTGCAAAAATCAGCAAAAATGAACTGCTTCAAACCCCACATTCCGAAGTACGCTGGTTCCGATACATACATATAGGCAACGGTCATTTATCTTCAGATACCTTGGAGCGTAATAGAGAAGAAGACGAGCAGGAGTACGTGCGCATGCGCCTTCCCAATCGGCGGGAGGGCGAGATTTTTGCTTTGGCCGAGCAGCTGATGGGGGGCAGCCGTATCCAGGTGGTATGCGAGGACGGCAAGACCCGCATGGGGCGCATCCGGGGCCGCATCAAGAAGCGGAAGTGGATTCGTCCCGGTGACCTGCTCATCGTGCGTCCCTGGGATTTCCAGGATGACAAGGCGGACGTGCTCTATCGCTACACGTATACGGAGTCCTCCAATCTGTCCCGGCGCGGCAAGCTGCCCGATAGCGTCAACGTTTTCTGACAATGAAATGGAAAGCTGATTTTGAGGATTTTTTATCCGGCCGGACCGAGGGGGAGGTGTTCGAAAAGACCGCTCTTCATTCACTGTGGAAACTGATGTCCCGCCGGGCCATCACCACCGTGGACTTTCCCATCTCCACGGGCAAGGAGGGCAACGTCTTTCGGGCCACCAGCGAGGCCGGACCGGTGGCCGTCAAGATATATCGTCTGAACACGGCTACCTTCAGAAACATTGCCCAGTACCTCCAGTACGACGGGCTCACCGACGTCAAAAAAAACCGGCGCAACGCCATCCACCTCTGGGCCCAGAAGGAGTTCTCCAATCTCACCCGTCTCAGCCGGGCCGGGGTCCGGGTTCCGGAGCCCATCGACCACGAGGGCACGGTCATCGTCATGGAGTACATCGGCAGCGAGGAAACCCCGGCTCCCATGCTGAAGAACGCCCGGATAAAGAAGCCGCAGGCCATGGAGATATGGACTGCCATGAAGAGGGACATGGCCCGCATGTACCACCGGGCGGGGCTGGTCCATGCCGACCTCTCCGAGTACAACGTTCTGTACCACGAGGAGCCGGTGATTATCGACGTGGGCCAGACGGTCAAGGCCACCCATCCCCTGGCGGATGTCTTTCTGAGGCGGGATATCGGCAACCTGACCCGGTTTTTCAGCAGATTCTTTACCGTTTCAGCTGAGGAAACATATGAGCACGTTCTCAAGGAGGAATCATGCGATACGTAAAGATACCCAGGGACCGGGTGGCCGTGCTGGTGGGGGCGGAGGGATCGGTGAAAAACGAAATAGAGAGCCACGGTGTTGCCCTGGACATCGACTCCCAAACCGGGGACGTGGCCATCCAGGGAGACGACGCCCTGGCGGAACTGGACGCGGAGCAGGTGATACGGGCCATCGGACGGGGTTTCTCCCCCCCGCACGCCCTCCGCCTGTTCAGAGAAAACCACTACTTCGAGCTCCTGGACATGAGGGACTTTGTGGGCAAAAAAAGCAAGGATGTCCATCGGATTGCCGGCCGGGTCATCGGCAAAAACGGGAGAACCCGGATGGCCATAGAGGAGGCCACGGGTGTAAACCTTTCCGTTTACGGCACCACGGTGGGCATCATCGGGGACGCACGGGGGGTGGATGCGGCGGTCCAGGCCGTGGAGATGCTGCTCAACGGGGCCGACCACGCCACCGTCTACCGGTTCCTGCAGAGGGAAAAACAGCGCATAAAACTGGAAGAGTTCGGGTTGCGGTGACTAGCTGAACTTGAGCTGCTGCATGAGGCGCCGCTGGGCCTTTTTGCTGGACAGGCCCTTCATCATCTTCTTGGACATGTTGTAGTACTTGAGCAGTTCCTTGACGTCCCGGGCCTCCAGGCCCGCTCCCCGGGCGATGCGGTTGATGCGGGAGGACTTGATGATGTGGGGCTCCTCCATCTCCTGCTCGGTCATGGAGTCCATGAGCACCCGGAATTTTTGCAGGCGGTCCTGGGTTTCCTGCATGTCGGCGCCCTGCATGCGCTGGCTCAGCCCCCCGGGGAGCATGTCGGCCAGTTTGCGGAGGGAGCCCATGCCCGAGACCAGCTCCATCTGCTCATACATCTCCTTGAGGGTGAACTTGCCGGACATAATCTGGCGGGCGCTCTTCTCCAGCTTTTCCTTGCCCTGCTGCTTGGCCACCTCCTCCGCCTTTTCCAGGAGGCTCTGGATGTCGCCCATGCCCAGCAGGCGGGACAGGAAGCGGGTGGCATCGAACTTTTCCAGGTCGTCCAGGTGCTCGCCGGTGCCCACGTAGAGGATGGGGGCCCCGGTTTCGGACACCGCGGAGAGGGCCCCTCCGCCCTTGGCCGTGCCGTCCATCTTGGTGAGGATGACCCCGGTGATGCCGATGGCCTCGTTGAAGGCCCTGGCCTGGGGGCCGGCCTGCTGGCCGGTGGAGCCGTCCATAATCAGGATTTTTTCGTCGGGCTTGGCCACCTTGAAGATGCGCTTCATCTCCTTGATGAGGTCCGCCTCCAGGCTGTGGCGGCCCGAGGTGTCCACGATGATCACGTCGTATTTCTTCAGCTTCTCCATGCCCTCCCTGACCACCTGCACGGCATCCGTGCCCCCGCCGTACACGGGGACGTTGATGCGGTCCGCGGTCTGTTTCAGCTGGTCGTAGGCGGCGGGGCGGTGCACGTCACCGGCTATCAGAGCCGGACGGAGCCCCTTTTTCTGGAAGTGCTTGGCCAGCTTGCCGCAGGTGGTGGTCTTCCCCTGGCCGTACAGGCCCACCATCATAATCACCTGCTTTTTCAGGGGCAGCTCCCGCCCCCTTCCCAGGAGGGCGGACAGCTCGTCGTGCACAATCCTGATGACGTGCTCCCGGTTGCTCATCCCGGGCAGGGGCTTTTCCTCTAGGGCCCGCTGCTCGATTTTCTTGGAAATCTGGAGCACCAGGGAGACGTTGACGTCGGCCTGAATCAGAGCCCGCTGGATGTCCCGGGTCACCTCCTTTATCAGGGCGCTGTCGATGTGCCGGGCGTTGGCTATTTTTTTGATGGTTCCCCGCAGGGAGTCACCCAGTCCTTCCAGCATGGGCGCTACAACAGGGCCCGCTTATTTAAGAGTTATGCACTTTTCTGCCGGATGGGCCGAAATAAATAGAAAACTTAATAGCGGACAGCTCCTTTAAGAGACATGGCCCTGGCCTTCGTGCTCATCTCCACCCTCACCGCCAAGGAACACGTGGTGTACGACTCCCTCATCCAGGTGGGGGAAATATCCGAGCTCTATCCATTGTTCGGGGAATACGACCTGATAGCCAAGGTGGAGGCCAAAAGCGAGGACGAGATTGGCGACGTGGTGGTCAACAAAATCCGGCGCCTGGACGGCGTAGCAGACACCAAAACCCTCACCGTGGTCAGCCTGTAGAGGGTTTTATCAAACTTTTTATAAAACCTCTTCATATATAGGCAAATGCAGTCAGATTTACAGCGCCTCCTGCAGCTGGACTTCTTCCGGCAGGAGGGGTTCACCAGGAAACAGTGCTCCTCCTGCGGGGCCCACTTCTGGACCACCGATGACCGCCAGGAGCTGTGCGGGGATGCCCCCTGCGTGCCCTACTCTTTCATCGGCAGTCCCCTGGGCAGCCAGCAGCACACCCTGTCCTCCATGCGGGAGGCCTTCCTGTCCTTTTTCGAGGAGCGGGGCCACACCCGCCTGCGGCGCTACCCGGTGGTGACCAGATGGCGCTCCGACGTCTACCTGACCATCGCCTCCATCGCCGACTTTCAGCCCCACGTGACCTCGGGGCAGGTGCCCCCGCCGGCCAACCCCCTGGTTATTTCCCAGCCCAGCATCCGGCTGAACGACCTGGAGGAGGTGGGACGGAGCGGGCGCCACCTGACCATGTTCGAGATGATGGGCCACCACGCCTTCAACAACCACGGGGAGGTGTACTGGAGCGAGGAGACCGCCCGCTACTGCCACCACTTTCTGGACCAGCTGGGCGTCCCCGCCGGGCAGGTGACCTACAAGGAGGGGGAGTGGTTCGGGGGTGGCAACGCCGGGGCCTGCCTGGAGGTGCTGGCGGCGGGGATGGAGGTGGCCACTCTGGTGTTCATGAGCCTGGAGCGCCACGACCGGGGTCCCTACGAGGTCAACGGGGAGCGCTACCGGGAGATGCCCCTGCGGGTGGTGGACACCGGCTACGGCCTGGAGCGCCTGGTGTGGCTCACCCGGGGCTCGCCCACCGTCTACGATGCCATCTTTCCCTCGGTCATCGAGTTTCTGCGCAGGGAGTCGGGGGCCGGCGAGGAGGGCCGGCGGGACATCTATGCCCTGGCCGACCACGCCCGCTGCCTGGCCTTCATGCTCAGCGACGGCATCGTCCCCTCCAACGTGGAGGAGGGCTACCTGGCCCGGCTGCTCATACGGCGGGCCCTGCGCTTCCTGTCCCATCTGGGCCTGGACCTTCCCCTGTTCGACATCGTGGACCTGCACGTCCGGCATCTGGGGGAGGACTTTCCCGAGCTTTTTGAGGGCAGGGAGACCATGCGGGCCATGCTGGACAAGGAGGCCCAGAAGTACCGGTCCACCCTGGACAAGGGCAGGAGGCTGGTGGCCCGCTACGTGCGGGAGGAGGGGAACATCCCCGCCGACAAGTTGATACAGTTCTATGACACCTATGGCCTGCCCCCGGAGGTGGTCAAGGAGGTGGCCGGCGACGCGGTGGAGATACCCCAGAACTTTGATTCCATGGTAGCCGAGCTGCACAGCCACGCCGCCCCCCAGACGCAGGCCGAGGAGACCTCCGATTTCCATACCCAGCTGCTGTTCTACCGGCATCCCTACCAGGCCCGGTTTGAGGCTCGGGCGGTGTGGTCGGGAGACGTGGACGGCCAGCCGGCGGTGATTCTGGACCGGACCCTATTTTATCCCCAGGGAGGCGGCCAGACCTCGGACCTGGGCATCCTGGAGCAGAAAAAGGTGCAGCGCCGGGTGCTGCGGGCCCAAAAACGGGGGGAGGCCGTGGTACACGTGCTGGACGGACCCCTCAAAAAGGGGCCGGTCACCGGGGCCATAGACTGGGAGCGGCGCATGGCCGTCATGCGCCACCACACCGCCACCCACGTGGTCAACGCCGCCGCCCGCCACGTCCTGGGCGGCCACATCTGGCAGAAGGGCTCCCAGCTGGACGAGCGGGAGGCCCGGCTGGACGTCTCCCACTACCAGCGCATTTCCCCGGAGGAGATAGCCCAGATTGAGAGGGAGGCCCACCGCATGGTGATGGCGGCCAAGCCGGTGGTCAAGAGCTGGCTGCCCCGCAACCAGGCGGAGCAGGAGTACGGCATGCGGCTCTACCAGGGCGGGGCTCCCAAGGGGAACCTGTTGCGGGTGGTCCGCATCCCCGACGAGGAGGTGGAGGCCTGCGGGGGGACCCACGTGGACAACACGGCCGAGCTGGGCCTCATCAAAATCGTGGGCACGGAGCGCATACAGGACGGGGTGGAGCGCCTGCGCTTCAAGGCCGGCTATGCGGCCCTGGACCACGTGCACGGGCAGGAGGAGCTGCTGCAGAAAACCGCCGACGCCCTGAGCGTGGACATCCCGGTGCTGCCGGACACCGCCCGACGCTTCTTTTCAGAGTGGAAGCAGCTGCGCAAGCAGGTGGAGGACCTGCAGAAAATGGTGGCCGAGGGGGGAGGCGCCAGCGAGGACCATCGAGGTGTGCGCATTGTTACCCAGGACGGGCTGACCTCGGCGGCCATCAGGGAGATCACGGCGCGGGGCGACACAGTGGTGGTCTCGGCGGACAGCACCCCAGATGCGGCCAAGCTGACCATTGCCGCCTCCGAGGGCCTGGGGGTGGATTGCGGGGCCGTGGCCAAAGAGGTGGGCGCCCTTTTGGAGGGGAGCGGCGGAGGGAAACCAGGGGTGGCCCAGGCGGGTGGACCCCGGGTGGAGCAGCTGTCGGAGGCCAGGGAGCGGGCGGTGGCCCTGCTGAAAAAGCAGCTGGACGCCCGGTAGGGCAAGGAAAAACATTTATGAAGGGGAGGCATTTACCTTCTCAGGGGCCGGTAGATCAGCGGAAGATCGCCTCCTTGGCATGGAGGAGGCCGTGGGTTCAAATCCCACCCGGTCCATTTTTACTATAGATCGCCCAGGTCGCCGGTGCTGATGATGGTCTTTACCACCTTTTCTATGCGGTCCAGGGCCTGGGAGGCGGCCCGGAGTTTGGCCTCCGAGCCGTTGTCTGCTTCCTCCTGTGCCAGCTGCAGGTATCCCTTGGCGATGGCCAGGGGGTTGAAGAAGTGGTGGGAGATGGACTCTATGCAGGTGCGCTCCCGGTTCAGCGAGCAGTCTCGCTCCCGCTGCAGGTTTTCAATCATGGTGAAGTCGTGCAGGGTGACCACCAGCATCAGGGTTTTTCCCCGCTCCTGCACGGGATGTATGGTCAGGGCATACGTCCGGATGTCTCCGTCTTCCTCCCGGGTCATCAGGTACCGCAGGGGCATGTCCTGGATTTTTTTGTACCGCTCGGCCAGCATGCGCTGCTCCCGGCGGTTGAACAGGGCCAGGAAGGGTTTTCCGGTGAGCTTGTGCGCCGGCAGGCCAAAAAAGGCGGCGACGCTCTCGTTGGCGTGGATAATGTGTCCCCTGGGGTTGAGCAGGAGCAGGCCTTCCTGTCCCTCCTCCCTCTGGCTGGTGCTGCAGATGGTGGTCTCTATTTCTTCCGGAGGCATCATGGGCTCCTCTATTTTGCTTGCAATTTACAAACAATATGTCATCAAACTATTTAACCTTTCTTTCCGACAAAATTGTGCTGACAGAACAACTCACCGGGTCGATAATTTTATATTATGGCCAAGGATTAGATACGGGAAACCAACGAGGTGAAAAACATGGAACAGAGAACAAGTCCCGACAACGTCATCTACGTTGGCAACAAACCGCCCATGAACTACGCGCTGGCCGCCATCACCCAGCTAAGCTCTGGGTCCAAGGAAGTGGCCATCAAGGCCCGGGGGAGAGCCATATCCCGGGCGGTGGACGTGGCCGAGATAATCCGGAGACGCTTCATGCCCGAGACCAAGATCAGGGACATCCAGATAGCCACGGAAGAGGTCACCAACGAAGAGGGCCAGAAGCTCAACGTGTCCTCCATAGAGATATACCTCAACAAGTAATTTCCGGGAGGCGCTTTTTCCCCGGCGTCCCATGCGGCGACGTTAATTATTTAAGAGACTCACGTATTGCTTACATGGAGGCACAACTATGAGGCAAACAAGAACCAGAAATATGGTACTGGGCGTGGTAGTGGCAGCCTTGCTGGCCCTGCCCGCCATCCAGGCGTATTCGACCGGCGAGGAGCGGGAGCCGTTCCTGGCAACCGGACACATAGAAACCGTAGCCCAACCAAGGGGACAGTTCACCCCCGCCACCGAGCCGGTTTCGGCCTGCGTGGGGAACGTACAGCTGTCCTCCGACCAGGGAGAGGAGCGGCACCCGACCATCGCACAGGCCTTCGACGGCAGCTTCGTGGTCGCCTACGACAAACAGGTCAGCCCCCTCACCGGGCACATCTACTTCCTGCGCTCCACCGACAACGGCGACACCTGGACCGAGGTCTGGAACACCGATACCGAGGCCGGAGACATGAACACCGGCCTGCAGAACTGGCCGGCCATCTGCAACGTTCCGGGGGGCAACGCGCTGTTTGGCTCCTGGAACGACGAGGCACAGGGAATCATATTCTTCATCAACGTGAGCGACCCGGCCAGTGCCGCCAGCTACGAGGCCATGCTGGGAGGCTACGACGCCAGCGACTGGGACTACGACCGCAGCATGTTCACCGTGGAGGCCTACAGCCCGCAGCGCCTGTCCGTGGGCCACGTGGGCCACGTCATCTATGCCGGCTACGACCTGCCCTCGGCGTCGCAGATTATCACCTTCACCACCGGCTACCAGGGCTCGTTCGGCATCACCGGGGACGAGGACTACCCCCTCAGTTACAACAACGAAATCGGCATCACCGACAACTACTTCTGGCTCGCCTGGGACTCCCCGGACGAGGACACCGGCAACAGCTACCTGGTGGTCAAGTGGGGCGACCCCGACGAGGAGGGCGATGCCCACCTGTGGCCGGAGACCGAATTCCACAGCGGCGCCAGCTACATGGACCCGGCCTTCGATGCCAGCGGCACCAACCTGGTCATGGTGTACATGAGCAACGACAACATCTACGGCGACTGGGATCTAGCCGTCAAATACTCCACCGACGAGGGCAGCACCTGGCAGGACGGCTCCTTCCCCTCCCAGCCCCAGGTGGACGAGAAGAGCCCGGAAATATTCATGAGCGGCTCCACCGTCTTCTGCACCTTCGTGAGAGAGGGCAACCTGTACCTGACCAAGTCCACCGACCTGGGCCAGAACTGGGAGGAGCCGGAGCGCATCAATGACCAGGACGGCACGGTGGTGGAGGAGCCGGGAGCGGTGGCCATCTCCGAGGGCGGCATCGTGTGGGAGGATACCCGCAACGGCAACATCGACATCTACTATGCGCCCCTGCCCACCGCCATCCTCAACGTGGAGAGCGTCTCCGGCGGATTCGGGCTGAGCGCCACCGTTAGCAACACGGGCACCGTGGCCGCCGAGAACGTGGAGTGGTCCATCCAGTTCAGCGGTCTGGTGTTCCTGGGCAACACCGCGGGAACCATTCCCGTTCTGGGGCCCGGAGAGACGGAGACCATCAGCACCGGCCTGGTGTTCGGCCTGGGGCCCAGCACCATCACCATAACCGTGGGTGGAGCCTCCCGCAGCTTCAGCGGCCTGGTCCTGGGACCCCTGGTGCTGGGGCTGTAACCGCCTTCGCCTGCCCGCCCCCTCTTCCCCCCTCTTCTTCATTTTTTGAACAGATAGATATTGTCAGAATGTACCAAGCAAACTATTAAAGGTCATACCGCATTGCAGTTCCATGCCACTGACGGAAATAGTTTTTTACGGGCGGGGTGGCCAGGGGGCGGTGACCGCCGCCAATGTTCTCGCCGACGCGGCGCTGACCTCCGGCTACCAGGGGGTGCAGGCGTTTCCTCTGTTCGGGGCGGAGCGGCGGGGGGCCCCGGTGAAGGCATTTGCCCGCATATCCGACAGCCAGATTTACGTGCGCAGCCAGATTTATCAGCCGGACATCGTGCTGGTGCTGGACACCGGGATCATGGACACGGTGGACGTCACCGCCGGGCTGCGCCCCCAGGGCACCATGGTGCTCAACACGCCCCGGGAGCCGGGGGACCTGGACCTGCCCTTCCGGGTGGGGGCGGTGGACGCCACCAGCATCGCCATCAACCATCAGATTGCGGTGGGGGGCATTCCCATCGTCAACACCCCCATGGTGGGCACCCTTCCCCGGGTCATCGACGGGCTGACCATCGAATCCATTCAGGAGGCCATCAGGCAGCGCTGGTCCGGCGAGGCCGGCAAGAGAAATGCGGCGGCGGCAGCCCACGCCCACAAGGAGTTAAAGATATCATGAAAACGGCTATTTCCCGACCGGAGAAGGCAGCCATGGGCAAAACGGGCTCCTGGCGAGTCTTCTGCCCCGAGCTGGACCAAGAGAAGTGCATCAAGTGCTGGCGGTGCTGGATATTCTGCCCCGAGGGAGCCATCCGGCGCAACGACAAGCCGGAGATAGACTATGACTTCTGCAAGGGCTGCGGGGTGTGCGCCGCCGAATGTCCGGTGGAGGCCATCGTCATGAGGAGGGAGGAAAAATGAAGGTCATAGACACTGGCAACCACATGGCGGCCCTGGCCGCCCGGATGGCCCGCCCCGACGTGATTGCCGCCTATCCCATTACCCCCCAGACCACCATCGTGGAGCGCCTGGCCCAGTACGTGGAGAGTGGGGAGTGCGACGCCCAGTTCGTCCGGGTGGAGAGCGAGCATTCGGCCATGGCCGCCTGCATTGCCGCCTCCGCCACCGGCTCCCGCACCTTCACCGCCACCTCCTCACACGGGCTGCTGCTCATGCACGAGATGCTGCACTGGGCGGGGCTGGCCCGCACCCCGGTGGTCATGGTGAACATCAACCGGGCCATCGGGCCGGGATGGAGCATCTGGAGCGACTGCAACGACTCCATGTCCCAGCGGGACACCGGGTGGCTGCAGTACTACTGCTCCAGCAACCAGGAGGTCTTCGACACCGTGATTCAGGCCTACCGCATCGGGGAGCATGCCGACGTGCTGCTGCCGGTGATGATCAACTACGACGGGTTCATACTCTCCCATACCTCCATGGCCGCCGACATTCCCTCTCAGGAGGATGTTGACCGCTTCCTGCCGCCCTTCCAGGCGGGCTGGAAGCTGGATGTGGACGACCCCCTTACCCACGGCAACATCATCGGGCCCGAGTACTACATGGAGACCCGCTACGACATGCACCGGGCCCAGGAGAGCGCCAGGCAACTGATTGCGGACGTGGAGCAGGAATGGGAGGAGCGCTTCGGTCGCCATCACGGGGGGCTGGTGGAGGAGTACCGCTGCCAGGATGCGGATACCGTGCTGGTGGCCATGGGGGCCATCGGGGCGGAGGCCCACGCCGCGGTGGACGAGCTGCGGGAGCAGGGGGAGAGGGCGGGCCTGGCCCGGATGAGGGTGTTTCGTCCCTTTCCGGCGGCGGAGATGCAGCGCCTGTCGGAGCGGGCGGAGCTGGTGG
>DSCA01000068.1 GCA_011049295.1 Thermoplasmatales archaeon | reverse complement strand
CCCCCACCGCCTCCTGCAGGGAGGAAAAGTTGTCCGGCCCGGTGCCCCCCACATAGAAAACGCCGGAGACGGCGCCGGCCTCCGTGGGCGGACTTCCTCCGGCAGACAGGCACAGCAGCACAAACCCGACCACCAGGGCGTACGCCGTTTTCATGGAGCATATCAAGAATCCGATGCATTAAAGGTTTTCTATAGCCGCCCGGCAATTCCGCCCCCACCACAACGTTTAAAAAAACTGCCCGTATCTTGCTTAATGGGGATACAGAAAATCCTGGACGGATATGACACCGGCAACCTGGCCATCACCACCGTCTGCTCTCACTCCTCCCTGCAAATTTTTGATGGCGCCCGGAAACAGGGGTTCCGCAGCATCGGCATCGCCATCGGGGAGCCGCCCCGGTTCTACGACGCGTTTCCTCTGGGCCGCCCGGACGAGTTTTTCGTGGTTGACAACTACCGGCGGATGAACGACTACGCACCCCGGCTCCGGGACAAAAACGCGGTGGTGGTACCTCACGGCTCCTTTGTGGAGTACATGGGCGCCGACAACTTCCGGCATCTGGAGCTGCCCATCTACGGCAACCGGGACGTGCTGGAGTGGGAATCCGACCGGAGCAAGGAGCGAGAATGGCTGGAGGGAGCCGGCCTGAAAATGCCCCCCATCATCGATGACCCCAGGGACATCGCCAAGCCGGTGATTGTCAAATACTACGGGGCCAAGGGAGGCAAGGGCTTTTTCATCGCCAAGGACTACCAGGATTTCAAGCGAAAAATTGAGGTCAACAAGCCCTTTGTCATCCAGGAGTTCATGGTGGGAACCCGCTACTATATCCACTATTTTTACTCCCCCCTGCAGCAGGACGGCTACCGGGTGAGAGATGGGTGCCTGCAGGTGCTGTCCGTGGACCGGCGGGACGAGACCAACATCGACGAGGCCCACCGCCTGGGCTCCATCTCCGAGCTGGAAAGCATGGGCATCACTCCCACCTTCGTGGTGACCGGCAACATTCCCATCGTGATGCGGGAGTCCCTGCTCAAAAAGGTGTTCGACATGGGGGAGCGGGTGGTCAACAAATCCTACGAGCTCTTCGGCGGACTCATCGGCCCCTTCTGCCTGGAGACGGTGGTCACCGAAAAGCTGGACTTCACGGTGTTCGAGATATCGGCACGCATCGTGGCCGGTACCAACGTGTTTATCTCCGGCTCTCCCTACGCCGACCTCATCCAGCCCGGGCTGTCCACCGGGCAGCGCATCGCCCAGGACATCCAGATGGCCGCGGAGCAGGACCGCCTGGACGAGGTCATCACCTGATGCTCGAGGTGGTACTGGCGGACAGCGAGCTGGAGCTGGTGCCCCCGGACCTGTGGAGACATCCCGCCGTGCGGAAGGATGCCCGGCGGCGGGGAAAGCGCCCCGGAGAGCTGCTGCTGGACTCTTCCCTGCACCATGCGGCCCTGCGGAGCCTGCCCGACGGAGAGCGACGGGGGAGACCGGACATCGTACACGTGGCGCTGCTGGTGGCCAACGAGTCCATATTGAACCGGGAGGGGCGGCTGCACATGCACCTTCACACCCGGCACAACCAGAGCATGGAGGTCGACCCGGCCATGCGGGTCATCAAGAACTACGACCGCTTCAAGGGGCTCATGGAGCAGCTGTTTGAGCGGGGCGCCGTACCGCCATCGGGTCTGCCCCTGCTGCGCATGCAAGAGAAATCGCTGAGCGAGGTGGTAAACGCCCGGTCGTCCGATGTGGTGGTGCTGCTGGCCGAGCGGGGGGAGAGGGTCCCGCTGGAGACGGTGCTGCGGGAAAGCACCACCTGCATTGTGGGCGGCTTCCCCCACGGTGATTTTTTGTCGGAGGTGAAGGGGCTGGCCGACCGCACGGTTTGTCTGTACCCGGAGACGCTGCCGGCATGGACCGTGCTCATGGAGGTTGTCGTGGCCTACGAGAAAATGTTTATCCCGGGACGATAAGATATTTATAACCGGCCCGGAATGAAATGGACGTGATCAAAGAAGCCCGTTTCTGGGAGACACGGCCGGAAAAGGCTGTTCAGTGCTTGCTGTGCCCGCACCGGTGTGTGGTCAGGCCGGGGAAGCGGGGCATCTGCGGGGTGCGGGAAAACCGGGATGGCCGGCTGTACTCCCTCATATATGCCGCCTGCTCCTCCATCCACCCCGACCCCATCGAAAAGAAGCCACTGTACCACTTTTATCCGGGGACCAGCGCCCTCTCCCTGGGCACCGTGGGCTGCAACCTGTCCTGCCTGCACTGCCAGAACTACGCCATTTCCCAGGCCGGGCCGGAGGATCTGGACCTGACAGAGCTGCCCCCCGAGGAGGCGGCGGCCACCGCCCGGCGCTCAGGCTGCCGGGGCATCGCCTACACCTACAACGAGCCCTCCATATGGTGGGAATACACCTGTGACAGCGCCCGGATAGCCAAAGGGGAGGGGCTGTACACCGCCTACGTGACCAACGGGTATACCGGAGAGGACGCCATCCGGGAGATTGCACCCCATCTGGATGCGGCCAACGTGGACATCAAGACCATGAGTGAGGACTTTTACCGCAGGATATGCAAGGCCCGTCTGCAGCCGGTGCTGGATTCCTGCCAGGTGTACAAGGAACGGGGCGTTCACCTGGAGCTGACCTACCTGGTCATCCCCGGATACAACGACACGGAGGAGGAGATGGAGGCCTTCGCCCGCTGGGTGGCCGAGGAGCTGGACCCCCATACCCCGGTGCACTTCTCCGCCTTTTATCCCCAGTATAAGATGACCGACGTGCCTCCCACCCCCCTGTCCACCCTGGAGCGGGCATTGGCCATCGCCAAGAAGCAGGGGCTTCCCTATGTCTATCTGGGAAACGTCCCCCACGGCGACTATGAAAACACCTACTGTCCGAGGTGCGGCAAGCTGCTCATCCGGCGCCACGGTTTTTCTGCACGGGTGGAGGGACTGAGGGGCGCATCCTGCGCCCACTGCGGAGAAAAAATTCCGGTAACCGTCGGACCCGACTAGCACAGGTGCTCCAGAAGCTGGCAGACCCGACACTGGTCCTGGGAAGACGGCTTGCCGCAGCTCCGGCAGGGCTGCAACCGGGCGGGTGGAAACAGGTCCTGGAGGCAGGGCTCCAGAGCCAGATAGCTGTTGAGAAGGCTGTGGCGGGTCCCCGGGTTGCTGTCCTCCAGGCGGGCCAGGATGCCCCGGTAGGCCCCGCGAGCGGCCCGCACCGCATAGGGGCACTCGTCCTCCAGCACCTCCAGACCCCTCAGCAGGGCATACAGGGTTACCTCCTTCTCGGGGATTCCCCGCAGGGGAACCAGGCGGGGAATGAGGCCAGGCTGCACGTGGGCATGCGGCGCCATGCGGGCCATGCGCTCCAGGTCATTGTTCACGAAGTTCATCAGGATGCTCTGGGCCACATCGTCCAGGTTGTGTCCCACGACCAGCGTACGGGCACCAATCTCCTTGGCTTTGGCGTTCAGGCACTGACGCCGGAATACGCCGCAGTATGTGCACTCGCCCAGCTGGCCGCGCATCTGGCTGATGTCGTCCAGGGTGAGTCCCATCTCCTCCTGGAAAGAAATGACATGGTGGGGGATGTTCAGCAGCCGGCAGTGCTTCCGGGCCACCGCCAGGGAGTGGGGGCGGTAGCCGGCGATGCCCTCGTCCACGGTGATGGCGTGTAGTTCCTTGTCCCGATGTGGCGACACGATGTCGTGCATGAGGTACAGGCAGGCGAGGCTGTCTTTTCCCCCGGATAATGCCACCGCCACCACCCCCAACCGCAGTCCCTGCCGGCGTACCTCCCGGTGCACCCGTTTTTCCACATACCGGGAGAAATGCTCCCCGCAGAGGTAGGTGCCGTTGTAGCGTATGAAGGTTACCGCCTCCCGGCCGCAGGTGCCGCAGTTCATTTTCCCCGTCCAAAGAGCTTGGCCCCCAGGGACTCCCTGGTGTCTACGTCCATTTCGCGGGCCAGTTGCTCCACCAGCTCCCGCTCCCGGGCAGACAGTTTCCGGGGCACGTCCACCTTGACCTCCACCACCAGATTGCCCTGGCCGCCGCTCCGCAGCCGGGGCATGCCCTTGCCCTTGAGGGTGAAGGTGTCACCGCTCTGGGTGCCAGGGGGAATGCGCACCTCCTCGGTCCCGTTGAGCGTTTCCACCTCCACCCGGCTTCCCAGCGCCGCCTGGGGAAAGGAGATGTGCCTGGTGGCATACAGCGTGGAGCCCTCCCGCCGGAAGCGCGGGTCCTCCTCCACGTACACCTCCACGAACATGTCGCCGCTGGGCGCACCCCGCTCGCCGGCCTCCCCCTCCCCGGGCAGCCGGAGGCGGAGGCCGGAGTCCACTCCGGGGGGTATGGTCACCGTGATGGTGCGCTGGCGCTCCACCACCCCGCTGCCCCGGCAGGCGGTGCAGGGATTATGGATATGCTGTCCCTCTCCCTTGCAGTCGGGGCATACGGTGATCTGGGTGAAATGGCCGAAGGGGGTGCGCTGGCTCTTCCGGGCCTGCCCGGTCCCCTGACAGGCGGGGCAGGTGGCCACGGTGCTCTCTTCGGTTTTGCCGCTGCCCTGGCAGCGGGGACAGCGCTCCTTGCGGACGAGGGAGACATCTTTTTCGCCGCCAAAGTATGCCTCCTCAAGTGATATGGTCATGCGGTAGAGGATGTCGCTTCCCCTCCGCCGCCGCTGGCCGCCCTGCCTCCCCATGCCTCCAAAGAACTGCTGGAAGATGTCGGAGAAGCCGAAGTCGAACCCCAGATCCCGAAAGATGTCGGAGAAGTCCGCCCCCCGGAAGATGTCCTGGTAGCTGTACTGGCTGTCGATGCCCGCGTGGCCGAAGCGGTCGTATTGCTGTCGTTTTTCGTCGTCGGAGAGCACCGCGTAGGCCTCGGATATCTCCTTAAATTTTTCTTCTGCCTCCGGGTGGTCGGACTTGTCGGGATGATACTTGAGGGCCAGGCGTCGGTAGGCCTTTTTGATGTCTGCCTGGCTGGCATCCTTGCTGACGCCGAGAACCTCATAGTAATCCTTTTTCATTCTAGGTCACTTCATAGTCGGTGTCTACGGATTCGCCGTCGGCCTGGTCGCCCTCTGTCTGTTTCTGCCCGGAGGCGGGTGTCTCCTTCTGGTAGGCCTGCACGGCAATCTCCTGGGCCGCCCTGGTCAGGGCCTCGGTTTTTTCCTTGATGGCCCGGATGTCGTCGCTCTCTAGGGCCTGCCTGAGATCCTGCATGGCCTGCTCCGCCTGCTCCCTCTGGCGCTCCTCGATTTTGTCGCCCAACTCCTCCAGGGTTTTTTCCGTGGTATACAGGAGCTGCTCGGCGTTGTTGCGGGCCTCCACCCTCTCCTTCTTTTTGCGGTCCTCTTCGGCGTGCTTTTCTGCCTCCTGGCGCATGCGCTCGATTTCCTGGTCGCTGAGCTTGGTAGAGCCGGTGATGGTGATGGACTGCTGCTTGCCGGTGGCCTTGTCCTTGGCGCTCACGTGCAGGATGCCGTTGGCATCGATGTCGAAGGTGACCTCAATCTGGGGCACGCCGCGGGGCGCCGGGGGGATGCCGGTGAGAGTGAATCGTCCCAGGCTCTTGTTGTCGTCGGCCATGGGGCGCTCTCCCTGCAGCACGTGGATGTCCACGCTGGTCTGGTTGTCGGCAGCCGTGGTGAACACCTTGCTCTTCTTGGTGGGAATGGTGGTGTTGCGCTCTATCAGCGGGGTGGCCACGTTGCCCAGGGTTTCGATGCTCAGGGTCAGGGGGGTCACGTCCAGAAGCACGATGTCCCGGTCCACCTCCCCGCCCAGGATGCCGGCCTGGATGGCGGCTCCGAAGGCAACGCACTCCATGGGGTCGATGCCCCGCTCCGGTTTTTTCTTGAAGATTTCCTCCACCTTCTCCCGCACGTAGGGGATGCGGGTGGTGCCGCCCACCAGCACCACGTGGTCGATGTCCCTGGCGGTGAGCTTGGCGTCTTTCAATGCCTGCCGGCAGGGCTGGACCGTGCGCTGCACGATGGGCTCGATGAGCTGCTCGAACTTGGCCCGGGTGATGGTCTCCTGCAGGTGCCGGGGCTCGTTGTCCACCACGGCGATGTAGGGCAGGTCGATGGAGGTCTGCTTGGCGGACGACAGCTCCACCTTGGCCTTTTCCGCCGCCTCCAGCAGGCGCTGCAGGGCCTTCTGGTCCTTCTGCAGGTCCACGCCGTAGGCCTTCTGGAACCGATCGGTCAGGTAATCAACCAGGGCCTGGTCCATGTCCGCCCCTCCCAGCTGGGTGTCGCCGTTGGTGGACAAAACCTCGAACACCCCGTCTCCCACCTCCATGATAGTGATGTCGAAGGTTCCGCCCCCCAGGTCGTAGACGGCTATTTTGTGCTCGCCCTCCTTGTCCAGCCCGTAGGCCAGGGCGGCGGCGGTGGGCTCGTTGAGAATGCGCTTCACCTGGAAGCCGGCGATTTTTCCGGCGTCCTTGGTGGCCTGGCGCTGGTCGTCGTCGAAGTAGGCGGGGACGGTAATCACGGCCTCCGTGACCTCCTCGCCTAGGTAGTCCTCGGCGTCGCGCTTGATTTTCTGCAGAATGAAGGCCGATATCTGCTCCGGGCTGTATTTTTTTCCCCTGACCGTAACCTTGTGGTCGGAGCCCATCTTGCGCTTGATGCGGTGCACCGTTCCCTCCGGGTTGGTGACCGCCTGGCGTTTGGCCGGCTCACCCACCAGCATTTCTCCGTCCTTGGTGAAGGCCACAATGGAGGGGAAATAGGGGTCCCCCTCGGCGCTCTTTATCAACGACGGCTGACCGCCCTCCATGACGGCGGCCTCTGAGTTCACGGTTCCTAAATCAATCCCTATCACTTTGGCCATGGGTATCACCTTTTGAGACTACCACGTATGCGGGTTTGATGACCCGGTCGCAGAGCGAGTAACCTTTGCGGATTTCCCTTATTACGGTGCCCTCCCGGTGCTCCGGGCTGCATTCGGTGGCCACCGCGTGATGGCGGGCAACGTCAAACGGCTCCCCCACGGTGGGTATCTCCGCCACCCCCTCCTCCTCCAGCGCCCTGCGGAACTGGTCGCGCACCATGTTCAGCCCCTGGTCGTCGTGGGCCTGACAGGCGGCAGCCAGATTTTCGTAGACCTCCAGGAACTTGAGGAGCATCTGCTCCTTTTCCCGGGACAGCAGGGACGACAGTTCTTTCTGCATGCGTTTCCGGTAGTTGTCGAAATCGGCACGGAGGCGGAGGATGCGCTCCTCTTTCTGCTGCAGTTCCTGCTCAAGGCAGGCGATGCGCTCCTCCTGCTCCTGCTCTCGGCTGGCGGGTTCCTCCCGTTGCTGCTCAGCCTTAGGCGCGTTATCTGCTGTCCCCATACCGAGGAATTGTATAAAAATTGTTCTATATAAATGTTGCTCACCGGTACGGAGAGAGGCGCTGTCAGGCGGCCCCATCGACAGATTTTAATAAAAAATTTTGTTTACCAGTGGAGGCAGCGAGGAGGCAGCAGAAACCCCTCATCGGGTCGTGTTGGATGCGCCGGTTTTCCGGGCCGAGGCAGAGGTTACGTAACGGGGTAAGAGGGAGAGAGAAATTGCCTCCACTCTCGGGTGGATTTTTCCCTCTTCCCCCATCCTTTTCGGGGGAGCGAGGAGGAGGAAAAAAATACTCCCCCTGTGCTGATGACTCAGCGCACCGATAAAACGGAAACCACTATATAAATTGTTCTATAAGAACAATTTTGTCCTAAAAAAAATATTTAAATATTGCGTTTCCATTAGGGCCTCCATGACCGCCGATGATGACGACTGGGAGGAAAAAGGCATCTACATGGGCTACGCCATCCTGGGCAAAAACCACAAGCGGCGGCTGGTGGACCTGGAAACCGGCGAAGTCATCATCGAATACCACATATAAGCCGCCTCCAACTGGCGCCTGCCCCTCAACTTTTTGCTCCCACCGCTATCCCCGCATAGCCAACAAAGGCATAGGCACCGTTGGGCGCATAAAAGGAAATCCCCACGAAGGGCGCCATAAAGGCAAAGGTCACAAAGTAGGTCTAGGAGCCCATCGTGCCGTTGGTGGCAAACAACAGAAAGGTGGCAAACAGGAAGAGAGAAAGGGGCAAAAACGGGGGAAGCAGCAACAGGATGCCCACCCCCACCACCGAGCACAGAAAGTTAAAGGTGAGGTTGTAGTCCCCCCACAGCTCGCTCCCATACCCCGCGGCTGGCACCATCCGTCGGACCACCTGATCCCGTTCCGCCGCCACCCTCTGCCGCAGGATATCCCTCTGCTCCGTCGGAAGCAGCCCCCACACGGCGTCCTCTGAAGCCCGCATGCCCAGAGCGGCCACCGCCCCTCCTTTCACCAGGCAGGAGATATGCTCTCTGCCGGTCGCGGTATGCAGGGTAACCACCACCCCCGATGCATCCGACGGCTCCCATCCCGGCCCGGACGGCACTATACCTGGAGATTCCCTCCCATCGGCATCCAGGCCGCCCAGGGCGGACAGAGACGCCAGCAAGCAAATCACCACACAGGCAGCCACTCGAGACATAGCAACATCATAAACAGGATGCGCCTATTTAAACGCTCCCCGAAGCAAAATTTATATGGTCCGGCCGGCCAGGGGATAAACCTTTTTATCTCCCGCTCATTGTACAGCACATGAAGACGGCGCCCCGCAAGCTGCTGGATGTCAGGGAAGCGGCCTTCAATGGCCGGAAGGCTTCCACCCGCTGCCTGCAGTGTCGGGGAGCCAAGATGCTGTGTGGAAAGGACCGCTGCCCGGTCATGGTCAAGTTTTACTCCAGCGTGAAGACCCGGCCCCTCATCGATTCCACCTCCCTGCACGGCTCCACTCCCCCCTCGGTGTTCGTGGGCCGATACGGGTATCCCCATGTGGACATTGGACCCATGGTACCGCCCCAGCAGGGGGACACGGCCCTCATTGACACTCCGGAGCAGTGGATTGGCAAAAACATCGACGACATCGTGGATTTTCGCATGCAACTGGTCCGCGGCAAGTACCGCAACCCGGTCACCAATTTCTCAGGAAAAATAGTCGACTTCACCCGCGAGATTGCCCTGGCCGCCCGCTCCGTGGACACCGAAATTACCTTTTCCCGCAAACCCCGGGGGTCCATCGCCCTCTACGACGAGGTGCAGCCCCACGGGCCCTCGGCTCCCATCAGGAAAGTATGGGTGGCCAACCCCTCCGTAGACCACAAGATAGAGAAGGCATTCTACGACGGCGACCTGAAGGCCAGCGATGCGGTGCTGGACCTCTACCGGCAGGGGGTGCTTATCTCCCGCATCCAGAAGGCATTCTCCGTGGGAGCGTTCGGCATGGAGGACAACCGGAAATTCGTGCCCACCAGGTGGAGCATCACCGCCGTGGACTCCACCATCGGCCACGACATCAAGGAGCGGATCAAACAATATCCCTACATCAACGAGTGCCGGGTGTACGAAACCTACGGCCTGGACAACCGGTGGCTGATTCTCATGTACCCGGCCGCCTACGAATACGAGCTGATTGAGGCCTGGTACCCCAACACCACCTGGAACCCCTCACAGCGCAATATCGTCATCTTCGGAGACCACGAGTTCTACCAGGGGCGCACCACCTACGCCACCATCGGCGGCTGCTACTACGCGGCCCGGCTGGCCACCGCCGAGGCCCTGGACCGGGAGCGACGGCAGGCGGGCATCGTGGTGCTGCGGGAGGCACATCCCGGCTACATCATGCCCGTGGGGGTGTGGAACGTGCGGGAAAACGTGCGAGAGGCGCTGCGTCACCCCCCGCACACCTTTTCCACATTCCAGCAATCCCTGGGCTTCGTAGAGCAGACCATGGACATACCCCTGCAGAGGTGGATAGAGACCAGCGAGCTCATCCGGGGACGGCTGTACCAGAGAAGACTGGACGATTTCTGGGAATCATGACCCGGCGCGGCTGGTGCAGAACGGCCCTCTCCCCGTCCCACCTGCCGGGGCTGGACTACTCACTGAATCCCTACAAGGGCTGCGCCCACAACTGCGTCTACTGCTATGCCCCTCCGCTGCTGCACATGGACAGAAACCGGTGGCCGGATGTAGAGGCCCGCATCAACATCCCCCAGGTGCTGCGCAGAGAGGTGAAGGTAAAAAAGCCCGGTATCGTGGGGCTGTCCACGGTGACCGACCCCTACCAGCCGGCGGAGAAAAAATTTGAGTTAACCCGAAAATGTCTGCCTCTGCTGCTGAAAAGAGGGTTCAGCGCCAACGTGCAGACCAAATCCGACCTGGTGCTCAGGGACCGGGACCTGCTGGGCAGCAGCGACCGGGTGGCGGTGGGGATTACCATCACCACGCTGGACGAGGATCTCAGCAACGCCCTGGAGCCCGGAGCCCCCCCGCCCCACCGGCGGCTGCAGGCAGTGAAGGCCCTGGCCGAGGCAGGCATCTACACCTACGTATTCTGGGGACCCCTTCTCCCCTCACTGGACGAGGAAAGCCTGCCGGCCTACGTGGAGGCATTCGCCAGCCACGGAGCCCGAGAGATCATGGTGGACATGCTGCACGTAAAGCCGGGAGTGACGGCGGGACTGAGCGCGGTGCTGCCCCCAGACCGGGCGGCCCTGTTCGAGCAGCGACTGCGGGGAGACTACTACCCCCGGATCCTGGAGGCAGTGGAGCGGGCCTGCAGGGGGCGCATTCCCCTGACCAGGGCGTTCGCAGACCGGGGGGGACCATGAATACCGGACTGACCGGTGCACTGCTCCGGGGCATAGTG
>DSCA01000081.1 GCA_011049295.1 Thermoplasmatales archaeon | reverse complement strand
ATCTTCAGGCAAGGAAGTTTTAAATAGGCAGTTTATCATTCTTTTAGGTGACGATACAATGGCTGATGCGGGTAGTTTCATGTACAGCAAGGATGTCGAAAAAATAAAGCAGAACTTCCAGGAGGTTTTGTCCGAGTTGGATTCCATTGCCCGGGATTCGCAGAAGGAGCGCGAGATGTTCGAGCGCCTGCGCAGGCTGGTGGACGTGGAGCGCATCGAGCGCCTGTCCCAGATGCTGGACTCCATGGAGAAGCAGGCCCGCGAGTCCGAGGAGTGGGCCATCGAGGCCTTCCGGGATATGGAGCGCTACCGCAAGGAGCTGGAGATGGAGCAGGAGCGCCTGGAGAAGCTCTGGGATGCCTACAAAAAACAGGAGGACGACATGGGCGAGGTGGAGGAGAGCGTCCAGGAATGGAGAACCAGGTTTTCCCAGCAGCAGGAGACCATCGCCGAGCTGCGCAAAAAGGTCGAGACCATGAAGGACCTGGAGGAGGACCGGGAGAAGGTGGACAAGCTGCGGGAGCATCTGAAGAAGGTGAGGGAGGAGAACGAAAACCTGCAGCGGGAGCTGGAGCGCCACAAGGCGGTCAAGGAAAACCTGGAGAAAGAGGTGGAAAACCTCAGCACCTACATTCCCTACAAAAAGGAGGCGGAGGAGCTGCGCAAAAAGGTGGCCGAGCTGGAGCCCCTCAGGGACTACGTCAAGTACAAGAAAAAGGCGGACGAGATGGAGGCCCTGTACAAAAAGGAGCAGGAGCGGCTGGCCAAACTGTACAAGGTGTACGAGGACCTCAGCGCCCAGCTCCAGCAGACGGAGGCCAAGCTGGAGAGATGGGAGGAATGGTTCAGCAGCAACCGGGAGTACGTGGAAAAGGCCGCCTACGCCTTCAGCAAGTTCAGGGAGCCCGAGGACCTGCTGTGAGCAAAGCAGTAAAGATTTTATAAATCGTGCAGTTGTGGTAGTGGATGCGCTCTATCGTAGCCGAGGGGCTGGCCAAAAAACAGAAGGACATCTCGGTAGCCGAGTTTTTCGAACGCAACAAGCAGATTCTGGGCTTTGACACCTCCACCCGGGCCCTGATCACCTCGGTCAAGGAGGCCGTGGACAACGCCCTGGACGCCTGCGAGGAGGCCACCGTCCTGCCCGACATCTTCGTCAAGATTCAGGGGGGCGAGGATGACGAATACCGGATTGTGGTGGAGGACAACGGCCCGGGCATCGTCAAAAAGCAGATTCCCCACGTGTTCGCCCGCCTGCTGTACGGCTCCCGCTTCCACTCCTACCGGCAGTCCCGGGGGCAGCAGGGGATAGGGATTTCGGCGGCGGTTCTCTACTCCCAGCTGACCACGGGCAGACCCACCGTGGTGGTCTCCAAAATCGGGGAGGGATACCCGGCCCATCGCCTTACCCTGCTCATCGACACCAAGCAGAACCGGCCGGAGACAGTCCAGGAGGACATGGTGCACTGGGAGAGGGAGAGCGGCACCCGCATCGAGCTGGCCATGCAGGGACGCTACGTGCGCAACACCAAGCACTCGGTATACGAGTACCTGCGGAGCACGGCCATCGTCAACCCCCACGCCCAGATCACCTTCGTGGAGCCCGACGGGACCCGCACCGTGTTCGAGCGGGCCACCGACAGGCTGCCCCCCCAGCCCCGGGAAATCAAGCCCCATCCCTACGGAATAGAGCTGGGAACCTTCATGAAGATGGCCAAGGAGAGCACGGCCCGCAAGCTGTCCTCCTTTTTGTCCACCGAGTTCTCCTCGGTGAGCCAGAACAAGGCGGAAAAAATCATCCAGCAGGCGGGGCTCGGCCCCTCGGACCGTCCCGGCAAGCTGTCCCTGGACGACGGCAAAAAAATCCTCAAGGCCTTCCAGGGAGTCAAGCTGATGGCCCCGCCCACCGACTGCCTTTCCCCCATCGGGGAGCTGCTCATCAAGCGGGGCCTGCGCAAGGAGATGGAGAGCCTGTCCCCGGAGTTCATCGCCACCGACAAGCGGAGCCCCGCCGTGTTCTCGGGCATACCCTTCCTGGTGGAGACTGGCATCGTGTACGGGGGGGACCTCCCGGCGGAGGAGCGGGTAGACATCCTGCGCTTTGCCAACCGGGTGCCCCTGCTGTACCAGGAGGGAGACTGCGCCATCACCGAGACCATCAAAAACATCGACTGGCGAATCTACGGCCTGCAGCAGCGGGGGGGCAAGGGCCTCCCCTACGGCCCGGCCATCATCCTGGTGCACGTGGCCTCGGTGAACATCCCCTTCACCTCGGAATCCAAGGAGGCCATCGCCCACGTGGAGGAAATCGAAAAAGAAATCGACCTGTCCCTCCGGCAGTGCGCCCGCAAGATGCGCAGCCACCTGTCCAAGCAGGAGAAACGGGTGAAGACCCGGCGCAAGTTCGTGCTCATCTCCCAGATTCTGCCCCAGATTGCGGCCAAGGCGGCGGAGGTGGTGGGCAAGCCGGTTCCCTCCATCGACGAGGTGATCATCAAAATCATGAACATCGTCTGGGTGGACGACCACGTTTCCTTCCAAAAGGGCACGGTGACCAGCACCATCGACATCACCAACTACAAGGACCGGGCCCAGTCCTTCCAGTTCTATGCGGCCCTGCCCGACGGAGGGGAGGTGGTCTCCGTCTCCCCGGAGCCGGCGGAGCGCAACCAGCGCTACCTGATGTGGAGCGTCAGCAAGCTGCAGCCCGGAGAAAAGCGGCAGCTGTCCTTCCAGCTGGGGGGGATGGCGGAGGGAGACTTCGACGAAAACAGCCTCTACGTGAAGGGAATCGACCCGGTGAACGTAATCGGAGTGGAGAAATGGGAGGGAGGTTAGAATGACCACCGTTTCAGAGAGAAAACAGGCCGCCCTGAGGGAGATGAAAAAAATCGCCCAGCGGGTGTACGACGACCTGAGCAGCGCCCGCATCCCGGAGCTGGAGATTCCCTCCCGGACCAAGGCCAACATCGAGTTCGACGAGCGCCACGGGGTGTGGAAGTACGGCGACAGTGCCTCCACCCGCTCCGCCGTCTCCCTGTCCGGGGCCCAGATGCTGCTGCGCACCATGTACGTCATCGACTTCATCCGGCAGATGGTGGAGCAGAACAAGTCCTCCACGCTGAGGGAGCTGTACTACATCTCCGAGGGATGGGGAGAGGGCAAGTTTTCCACCCAGGGGGACTCCGACCGGCTGGCCGAGGACCTGGAGATCATGACCGCCACCCTGCGGGAGGACATGAGCCTGCGGCCGGAGGAGGACGGAGCCCGGGTCATCGGGGACCTGGTGATTGAGGAGACCACCCGCAAGGGGGAAAAAAGGGTCATCCACTGCCAGGACGACGTGGGGGACAGCGGCTACTCCATTCCCTACACGGTGGAAAAGGAAAAGCTGCGCATCAAGAGCACCGGTGCCCGCCTGGTGATGGCGGTGGAAACCGGCGGTATGTTCGACCGGCTGGTGGAAAACGGCTTCGACGAAAACACGGACACCATCCTGGTGCACCTCAAGGGCCAGCCCGCCCGCTCCACCCGGCGGTTCATCAAGCGGCTCAACGAGGAGCAGAAGCTGCCCGTGGTGGTGTTCACCGACGGAGACCCCTGGTCCTACCGCATCTTCGCCTCCGTGGCCTACGGGGCCATCAAGACCGCCCACATCTCGGAGTACCTGGCCACCCCGGCCGCCGAGTACCTGGGCATCACCCCCTCCGACATCCACAACTACCAGCTGCCCACCGACGACCTGACCGCCGAGGACATATCCGCCCTGCAGTCCGAGCTCTCCGACCCCCGCTTCAACGACGACCTCTGGAAACACGAAATCGAGCTGCAGCTCAAGATGGGCAAAAAATCTGAGCAGCAGGCCCTGGCCAAGTACGGGCTGGACTACGTCACCGACACCTACCTGCCGGAGAAGCTCACCGAGATGGGCTACGACTTCTAGGAAAAGCGGCGGTCCATCCCAACTTTTAAAACGGGCGAAGTCATTAGTTAAACCACGCGGGAGAGCGATGCAGATGAGGAGAGGACAAAAACTGGCCCTGGCAGTGGCCGCGGCAAGCGTCGCCGTGGTGGCAGCCCTCATCCTGTCCTTTTCCCTGGGCCTGGTGGGCATCCCCCGGGTCACCGGGATGGAGAGCAGGTGGGGAGAGGTGTCCGTGAACCAGACCCAGATATGGACGGAGGTCACCGTGGGCAACCCCAATTTCTTTGAGGTTCCCCTGTCCTCGCTGCACTACCGGCTGCTGCTCAACAACATCACCATGGCCGAGGGACAGGACCGGGACCTCTCCCTGCGGGCGGGGGACACCGTCCTGGAATACGTCTCCCACCTCAGCCTCCACAAAATCCCCGCCTGGTGGCGTACCCACCTGGACAACAACGAAACCACCGCCATAGAGATAGAATACGAGGCCACCGCCCGCCTGGGCCCCCTGAAGCGCTCCACCTCCTCCCGCCGCCTCCACGCCACGGTGCACACCGACCTCCTGGGCTCCCTGGCCCTGGACGAGCCCCACGAAATCGTGGTGGCCACCCCCTACAGCTCCTCCCATCACCTCCTCACCGCCACCCGCTTCGCTCCCCGGTGGGGAGCGGTCACCGAAAACACCACCGTCATCATCACCACGGTCAGCCTGTACAACCCCCACCCCCAGGCGGTGTCCATCTCCGACTTCCGCTACCAGTTTTATATGAACGGCATACCGGTGGGAGAGGGGCACATTCCGGAGGATGAGACCCTGCCCCCGCACGCCGTCACCCCCGTCCGGTGTGACACCCTGGTCTTCCATTCCCATCTCATCCAGTGGTTCACCAGCCACCTCCAGAACAACGAAACCAGCACCTACCGGATAACCAGCACGGCCACCGTCACCCATCAGGGAGCCACCTACACCGTCCACCCCGTGGACCTCTCCGGAATCCTGCACACCCACCTGCTGGGCTAAGGAACAAGGAGAGCCGCTATCTCACCGTCACGTGGAGCACCGGGCTGTACCACCACAGCCTGCCCTGCACCTCCTCCATGCCGTCGGTGCCCGGGCGCACCTCATGGTAGTCGGGGTCGGTGCGCTCCCTCACCAGCCGCAGGTAGGGCTCCCGCCCGTAGACCAGGGGGACATGGGCGGTGCCGTAGCGCTGGTCCACCATGGCCTTGGCCACCAGGTAGTAGTCGCCGGGCTGGTCAAGGGTTATATTCTCCCGGTAGACGGTTCCCCGGGTGGTGCCGTTGTGGGCGCCGTCCCACCCGGTTCCCCCCCGGAATTTTCCCTGGTACCGGTCGTGGTCCTCCGTCTCATGGTCATAGGTGGTGACCACGTCCGGATGGGTTCCCCACTGCAGGGAGGTGTGGTCCACCACCAGGCTGCCGTTGACCTGCCAGGAAAAGGTGTAGGTGCCGGGAGCCAAGACGCTGTTGTTGGCAGGGGCGGACAGCCAGCGCAGGTAGGGCTGGGCCAGGTCGATCTGGTGGAGCAAAAAGCGTCTCACCTCCATGCCGAAGCCCAGGGTGGTATCGTCGCCCAGCAGATCCCACCGGTTGATGTCCTTTTCATAGTCGTACACCTCGTACAGGTGCCACATGATGCCCGACCCGGGATAGGGCCCGTCCTGCACGAAGCGGCGCTCGGCGGGATGGCGGTCCACGTCCGCCCCGTAGGCCCAGGCCACCAGGGCCCCCTCCGTGCGGTCCACGAAACTCCGGATGGGCCCCACGTTCCAGGCGTTGAGGTCTCCCCCGAAGTCCCCCATGTAGTCGGCGCAGCGCAGGGAGGCCACGTCGTAGAAGTAAAAGTCGGGCGGGGCGTAGTTGTAGGGCATAAGGGTGACGGGGCTGATTCCCTTGACCAGCCAGTGGGAGTTGAACCAGGGATACATGAGCTTGCGCAGCCCCTCGTGAAAGTCGCACCCGGTGCGGATGGTGTGGTTGTTGACGAAGCGGACCAGGGTCTGTCCCTGCACGCTGCCCCAGGGCTCGGGGGGGCCCCACTCCCCGGGCCCGTTGTAGTCGGCCTCCCGGTTGAGGTCCCAGCCGTTGGCATCCCACCGCCGCCGGTGGTCGAACCCCCAGGGATTGTGGCTGACCTCCACGTACACCTCGCGGTTGTCGAGAAGCCAGCGCAGCCAGTCCCGCTGGGGATGGTCGTAGCCGGGGTGAAAGGCGTGGCGGAGCAGCCAGTCGGTGAACCAGTACAGGGAGACGGTGCCGATTTGCTCCGGGCCGTGGGGGCTGCCCAGGAACAAAACCTCGGGCTTGCTGAGGCCGGTGCTCTCGTTGGTGAGGCGCACGTAGTACAGGTCGTAGCCCCCGTCCACCTCCCCGGTACCGTAGAGCTGGTTGGCCTTGAATACTTCCAGGTATCCGGAGTAGTTTTCCTCCAGGCGCTGGTACCATCCCACCAGGGTGGAGTAGTTGCTGGGAAAGGTGTACCGGGAAGCGCCGGCAGATGAAGACAACGGGGAGACATGGATGCTCTCCTGCGCCGTGTGCACAAATGAGCCGCCGGCGGAGCACAGAAACAGGGCGGTCAGGGCCAGGGCCAGCAGTTTCTTCATGTTTCCTGTAATGCCGGGCCCCATAAATAATTTGGCGGCGGGCGATGGGTTAATAACACCCGCCCGGTTTAGACGTGTGCAGGCCGGCTACGAGCTGCTCATCTACCACCTAGGGCAGGACGACCGCAAAAAGTGCACCGCCCGCCGGCTGGCCAGGTTCGGACTGGCCCGCCAGGTGCATCACGCCCGGGAGATTCCCCACCACGCCGTGGTGCTCAGCCCCGGGGCGGAAAAGGCCCTCTCCCCCCAGGACCGCCGGCGCTCCTGCATCGCCGCCGTGGACTGCTCCTGGAAAAAGGCCGAGGAGGTGTTTTCCTCCCTCCCCGCCACCGCCGCCCGGCGGGCGCTTCCCTACCTGGTGGCCGCCAACCCGGTCAACTACGGCAGGCCAGCCCAGCTGAGCACCGCCGAGGCCCTGGCCGCCGCCCTGTACATCCTGGGAGACGTCCCCGGGGCGCACCTCCTCATGGGCAAGTTCAAGTGGGGCCCGCATTTCCTGACTCTCAACCACGAGCCGCTGGAGGCCTACCGCACCGCCGGGAGCAGCCGGGAGGTGGTACGGCGGATGCAGGCGTTTGTACCGCCGCCGCGGGATTAAACGTTAAAAACCGTGGCCCCATATAGGCATGGTGAGAGAATGGAGTTAAAAGAAGTCCCCATAGAGAAGCACCAGGACATGAACTTCATCCTGGGCCAGTCCCACTTCATCAAGACGGTGGAAGACCTCTACGAGGCCATGATGCACGTGCCAGGAGCCACGTTCGGCCTGGCCTTCTGCGAGGCCTCCGGACCCTGCCTGGTGCGGGCGGAGGGCAACGACCCCGAGCTGCAGAATCTGGCCGTGGACAACGCCCTGGCCATCGGCGCCGGGCATTCCTTCATCATATTCATGAAAAACTGCTTCCCCATCAGCGCCCTCAACGCCATCAAAAACGTGCCCGAGGTATGCCGCATTTTTTGTGCCACCGCCAACCCCACCACCGTGCTGGTGGCGGAAAGCAGCGTGAACGGCACAAGGGGCCGGGGCATCCTGGGGGTCATCGACGGACACATGCCCCGGGGCGTGGAAGGCCCGGAGGACGTGGAGGAGCGCCAGGATTTTCTGCGCACCATTGGCTACAAGCGGTAATCAGTAGTGCAGGCCCAGGGAGGGCACCACCACTCCTTTTCCCTCTCGCACCTCCCCCATCACCCGGGCCTCCACCGGGCAATGCCTCTCCAGGACGTCCAGGGTCCGGTCCACGTGCTCGGGGGCCACCACCACCGCCATCCCCATCCCCATGTTGAAGGTCTGGTACATCTCCTGGGAGGTGATGTTTCCCAGCTCCTGCATGACGGTGAAAATGTCCGGGGGAGGGAAGGGATGGGTGAGGGCAAACTGAACATCCGGGGACAGCCGCTTCATTTTCCGCAGCCCGCTCCCCGTGATGTGGGCGATGCCCTTCACCGGCACCTCCCGCAGGAGGGCCAGAATCTCCGCCACGTAGATGCAGGTGGGCTCCAGCAGCAGCTCGCCCACGGAGGCCGACAGACCGGGCAGCCGGTCCCGGTAGGATATCCCGTTGTCCGCAAACACCCTGCGGGCCAGGGTGTAGCCGTTGGAATGGAGGCCGCTGCTGGCCAGGCCCACGATGACGTCGCCGGGCTGCAGGGGCCGGGGCAACTCATGCTCAATGACTGCCACGCAGGTGCCCGCCAGGTCAAAGCCCCGGATGATGTCGGGCAGGGTGGCCGTCTCCCCCCCGATGATGGGGATACCCGCCAGGTCCGCCCCCCGGCGGAGGCCCACCGCCACCTCGTGGGCCAGGGCCGCATCGGTATGCTCCAGGGCCAGGTAGTCCACGAAGGCCAGGGGCCGGGCCCCCATGCACAGGGCGTCGTTGACGTTCATGGCCACGCAGTCGATGCCCACCGTGTCCCACTTCCGGAGGGCGTTGGCCACCAGCACCTTGGACCCCACGCCGTCCGTGCACAGCACCAGGCGGTGGCCATCAAGGGAGACCGCCTCCCCACCCCCCGCCGTGGCCACGATGTCCCGCACCGCCTCCTCCTCCCGGTCGATGTCCACTCCGGCGTCGGCGTAACTCATGCGCTTCATGAATGGACATGCAGCGGTTTCTTTTATGCTTATTGATGCCCCAACGTTTTTTACCTGTCAGCCCATGTCTGAACATGCAGTTGTACATCCACTTCCTGGGGACCGGGGGGTCCTGGCCCTCCTCGGAGCGCAACGTCTCCTCCACCGCCATAAAGCGGGGCAGCGACCTCCTCCTGTTCGACTGCGGGGAGGGAACCCAGCGCCAGCTGCAGAAGTCCGCCCTCAGCTACATGCAGGTGTCCGCCATCTTTATCACCCACTTCCACGGTGACCACTTCCTGGGGCTGCCCGGCCTGATTCAGACCTTCCAGCTCAACGACCGGGAGGCGCCCCTGCACGTCTACGGTCCCCCCGGCATGCAGCAGGTGATGCACCAGTGCACCCACCTGGGCTACTTCCGTCCCGCCTTCGAGATTGTGGCCCACGACCTGGACCCCGGTGCCGAGGTGCGCTTCCCCGGCTACAGGGTGACATGCATAGCAGCCCGGCACAACCTCCCTGCCCTCTCCTACTGTCTGGAGGAGGACCCGCGGCCGGGACGCTTCGACAAGCCCCGCGCCCTGGAGCTGGGAGTTCCCGAGGGGCCCCTGTTCGGGCGGCTGCAGCGGGGGCACAGCGTGCAGGTAAACGGCTCAACCATCACCCCGGACATGGTGCTGGGCGAGCCCCGGCCGGGGCGCAAAATCACCCTCTCCGGGGACACCATGCCCAACCCGGCGCTGATAGACTTCGCCCGGCACAGCGACGTGCTCATCCACGATGCCACCACCGATTCCTCGCTGGAGGACAAGGCCAACGAGTACGGCCATTCCACGGCCCTGCAGGCCGCCCAGATTGCCCGGGAGGCAGAGGTGGAGCGGCTGTATCTGACCCACATCAGCCCCCGCTACGCGGACCCCCGGCCCCTGGAGAGGGAGGCCCAGGAGATCTTCCCGGAGTCCTACGTGGCCCACGACTTCCTGCACACCGAGGTAAAACTGAAGAAGTGATTAAATCTCGGTCAGCCAGTCGATGAGGGCCTCCGGGTCCTCGGCCTCCACCGTCACCTGGATGACCCCCAGGGGATGGCCCACCACGGCGAAGTTAACGGCGCCGGCGTAGGCGGCCTGCTTGTTGAGGGCAAAGGCCAGATGGTGGTCGCGGCGGGCGTGGCGCAGCACCTGGCGGGCGGTGTCCCGTATCTGCTGTTTTTTGAGCAACTCCCTGAACATGTCCAGGGAATGGGCGGAGGCCTCCAGCCGGTCGGGATGAGCCTGGACAGCGGCCTCCGGGAACAGGTTGCAGATGGCACTCTTCACTCTCTCCGGGTCCTCGGTGGCGGAAACCGGGGCGGAAATGCTGACCTCCATGCAGGGATATGCAGCCGGCCTTTAAAACCACAACGCTCTTAAAGGATGCGCACATTGGGCTGATGATGGCATACGTAATATTCGAGATTCCCAAGGAGAAAGAAAGCGAGCTGGAAATACTGAAACAGGACGACCTGATCAGCCGCCAGAGTCTGACCTTCCGCGATGCCCGCTCCCTGGGCATGGTGGGAGACGTGGTGTACTTCAAAATCGAGGGCAGTGAGGAGGCCCTGCAGCGGGCCCAGGACATGGTGGATGAGCACCAGCTGGGAGACAAGCTCAACCCGGCGGACGCCCAGCCCATCTACGACAAAATCAGGGACGAGGAGGAGAGCGCCAGCGAGGGCATGGGCATGATTTTCGGGTAGAGGACCCTGCCCCCCACTGACACCTGGTGGCAGCCAATGGTGCGCCGAATACGTCAAAAGTAGAATGCGATTGTTTTTAAAAGTAGGCACAGGAGCAATGCGCAGGTTGGGGCAGCCAGCCTGGAATTAGCAGTTTATACTCCTCGCTGCTGACTGGAATTATTCATCTCCAGTATCTTGGTTCTGATGGCATCCTTGCAGAACTCGGCTATGGCTGTGTATCCCAGCTCGGGATGGGCGGCGATGGTGTCTTCTGCCGCTTGCTGGAGTGCCTCCGGTAAGGCTACCGATGTATGCTTGGTCGGGTACACATGAGAGCAGATAGTTAAATTATCTTGACTTTGTCAGATTAAATTTTTTTGAGATAGCTCTCAATTTTTCGGAACATTTTTTTGCTCTGTATTCTCTTGATAATATGGAGGGGATAGGGAATGAAGTTTACCCTATCGGTT
>DSCA01000194.1 GCA_011049295.1 Thermoplasmatales archaeon | reverse complement strand
GGCGGAGACGAGGCGCTGGACGTGGAGGAGGAGGCGGCCCTCAAGCATCTGGCGGCGGTGGTGGAGGGGGCGGAGGGAGCCCAGCAGGTCATCGAGCAGTACGTGCGGGACACCATGGAGCAGCTGGCACCCAACGTGAGCAGCCTGGTGGGGGAAACCATTGCCGCCCGTCTGATTGCGGCTGCCGGCGGGCTGGACAAACTGGCCGAGATGCCCTCCGGGACCATACAGGTGCTGGGCGCCGAGAAGGCCCTCTTCCGCCACATCAAGGAGGGAACGCCCCCGCCCAAGCACGGCATCATTTTTCAGCATGAAATGGTGAACAGGGCCCCCCGCAAACACCGGGGTAAAATAGCCCGCACCCTGGCCGGAAAAATCGCCATTGCCGCCCGGGCCGACGCCTTCACCGGCCGCCGCATCGCCCAACAACTAAAGGAGGAGTTGGAAAAAAGGGTGGCGGAGATACGGGGCTAGCATGTACGTCAGCGTCATCGGCGGGCAGCGGTGCACGCCTGCCATCTATGAGCTGGCCGTGGAGGTGGGGAGGCGGGTGGCCGACATGAGAGCCGTGCTGGTCACCGGTGGCCTGGGAGGGGTCATGGAGGCCGCCTGCAGGGGGGCCAAGGAAAAGGGCGGGGCAACCATGGGCATCATTCCAGGGGAGCGCCGTCAGGAGGCCAATGCCTACTGCGACTACGTGGTGGTCACCGGCCTGGGGCACCTGCGGAATGCGCTGGTGGTGGCCAACGGCGACCTGGTGATTGCCATCGACGGGGGCTACGGCACGCTGTCCGAGATAGCGCTGGCCACCTGCATGGGCAAGCCCCTCTACGGTCTCCGCACCTGGGACGTGGATATTCCCTCCTATGACTCGGTGGATGAGCTGTTTGCCGCCCTGGCCGAAGACCGGTCCAGCATCTCCTAGGTCGTCATACGGCTATCGAAGATTATTTTTATTGGTTGCCGTTGCACTATTGATGCGACGACCAGTGGCCTTTGTCATCGTTTTGCTTCTGCTGCCCACACTGACGGCGGCTCTTCCCCCCGACGTTTCCCTGTATTCCAACGAGGCGGTACCCGACGTTTCGGAAAACGCGGTCAACTACCAGAGCGGATATCGGTACAACGTGCAGGGGCTGATATACGTGCACATCCGGGGAAACGACTATCAGCGTGGCTACCAGCACGGCTACCTCCTCTATCCTGAAATCATGGACATGCTCTACCGGTGGAGCAACACCATCCACAACTGCCCCCTCGTCATGCAGTTCGTGCACATCAACCAGAGTTCCCCCCGGTACGACCAGATATCCAGCACCTGGTGGCAGTTCTGCCGCAGCCGGGCGGTGAACATCTTTTGGGAGCATTACCCGCAGGAGTACAAAAACGAGATACGGGGCATCGCCGAGGCGGTGGCCGCCCGGGGCGGACAGATGTACGGGGAGCCCGTCACCTATGAGGACATCCTCACCCTCAACGAGATGTACGAGCTGATGTCCATGCTGGTAAACCCCCAGAAGAGCATTCACCCCCTCAGAACGCTATACCATGACCTGCTGGGGGTGGCCCCCGAGCTGGAAAACAAGGAAACGCAGTTCATCTTTTCCCTGGTCAGCGACCCGCCGGTGCACCACTGCGACGGGTTCATCGCCACCGGCGACGCCACCACTCACGGGCAGATCGTGGCAGCGGAATCCGTGTGGTGCGGGGGGTGGTGGTACAGCTACTACATCGCTCAGCGGTGGAACGTGGTACTGGACATCGTTCCCTCCCAGGGCCACCGCATCGTCATGGGAACCTCGCCCGGCCTCATATGGAGCGACGAGGATTACTACCAGAACGAGCAGGGCATCATCCTCATCGAGACCACCTCCCCGCAGGGGCTGTGGAAGAAAGACGCCCTGCCCCTGGCAGTCAGGGCCAGAAAGGCCCTGCAGTACGGAGACAGCATCGACGACGTCATCGACGCCCTGCGCACCGACAACTCGGGCATCATGAACGCCCCCTGGCTGATTGGAGACACCAAAACGGGAGAAATCGCCCGGTTTGAGCTGGGCCTCTACGAGAGCGCCGTGTGGCGGACCACCAACGGCTTCTACTGGTCGGCCAACAACCAGATGGACGCCTCCGTACGCCGGGAGCAGCTCCGCCTGGAAAGCATCAAGGGTGCCCTGTTCCGCCTGGCCCACATACTGCTGAACACCTCCGGATACGAGTATTACACGCTGCAGTATACTCCCTCGGAGCGAGATATTGCCTTCGAGGAGCTGGGGAACCAGTACTACGGCAACCTGGACGTGGGGACCGTCAAGCGCATCATGTCCGTGCCGCCCATCAGCGACTTCTCCACCGACTGCAAGGTGTCGGACAGCACGCTGATTGCCCGCAACGGCCTGTGGTTCCACTGGGGGAACTTACACGGGCAGATATGGAACACCTCTGCCATCCAGCCCAATCTGCGGGGCGCCGTGGACGTTCCCGCCCAGGGATGGGTGCTCATGTACGGCATCCAGCCCGAAGCCCCCCTGCAATTCACCTATGAGCCGGGCATTCCTCCCGGAGGCAGCCGTCTTCAGTGGTCATATGACCTGGGAGATACCAACGAGGTCAGTGCCTCCGGGGTGGTGAGCGACAACATGCTCTACATGGCATCCGTCAACGGGACGGTGGCCGCCTTCGACCGCCATACCGGCACGCTGCAGTGGGAGCGCCGGGTCGGCCTGCAGGCGGTGCAGCCCACCTGGGCCGGGGACACCCTGCTGGTGGGCAGCCGGGACGGGCTGACGGCACTGGACGGCACGGGCGCCATCCTCTGGAAGAGCAACCGGGAGGTGGCAGCCAGGCCAGTGGTCCACGGGGACAGGGTCATCGCCGGCAGCTCCGACGGACGGCTCTCCTGCTATGCCCTGCGGGACGGCGAGGAGATATGGGCCAGGTCCCTCAACGGGTCCGCCTACCCCTCCTGGCCGGTAGACAAAAAGATTTACGTGGGCGCCGGTACCACCCTCTACTGTCTGCGCGCCGAGAGCGGAGAGACGGTCTGGGAGTATACCACTGGGGGCGAGATAACCGCCGCTCCCGTGGCCGACCGTGACGATGTGTATGTGGGAAGCTGGGATCACACCGTGCATGCTCTGGACGCCCGGTCCGGGACTCTGCGCTGGCGCCGGTCCACCGGCTGGGGCATCGATGCCACCCCGGCCCTCGACGACCGGCACGTGTACGTGGGCTCCATGGACAACACGCTCTACGCCCTTCTCAGGGACAGTGGCAAGCAGGTCTGGGCCTTTACCTGTGCCTCCTCCATCCAGTCCTCCCCCGTGGTGTACGGGGATTACGTCATTTTCGGAGCCGACGACGGCTACCTCTATGCCCTTAACACCACGTCCGGCGACCCGGGCTGGTCATTTGCGCCGGCCCACACCACGGAGCGGACGGTGTACAACTACGTCACCACGCCTGTGTCGTCGCCCGCGGTGAGCAACCAGACCGTGTTTGTGGGTGCCGGTGGCACCATCTATGCCCTGGACGCCCAGACGGTGGAGAGGCCGCCCCGGGAGGAAAGCGGCAGTGGAGGCCCCTCGGCACTGTGGCTGGGAATGGGGGCGGTGGTGGCGGGGGTGCTGGTGGCCGGAGGCTACTGGTACTATCGAAAACGGATGGCACCCCCGGCGTAGCCCTATGGCCGGGGATGCTTTGTGAAAAAATTCCACATCAGCTGGGTGGCCGATATCTCCTGGGTGGGACGGTCGCCCCGTGACGAGCCGGGCCATCCGTGTCCGCCGTTCACGATGGTGTACAGCACCACCTCCGTACCGTTTATCCCCCCGCTGTAGGTGTCCACGACGATGTTGCCGCTTTCACTCACCGTGGTGGTGGGCACGGGACGGCATCCGTTGTGCTGAACCCAGAAGGAGATGGAGTCGTTGACCGACAGGTCGGTGCCCGTGCCCCAGGTGTGGTTGCCGTGACCCCCGTGGTAGGGAACATTTTCGTCCAGCAGGCCGTGAAAGGCAATCACCGACACCGGGTGGCGGGGCGGAGGAATGACGTACGGGGGGCTGTCCTCGCTGGCCGTGCCCCCGATGGCCCCGGCCACCGGAGCAACGGCTGCCACCAGGTGGGAAAGCTGGCTTGCCAGCCGATAGGCCATGATGGCTCCGTTGGAATGGCCGGTGACGTATATGCGCTGCGGGTCGATGGCCACCTGCTGACTCATCTCTTCAACGAGGCTCCGGATGAACCCCACGTCGTCCACGTTTTTTTCGTAGGCCACACCGCAGCAGTACCCGCCGTTCCACATCCGCCACCAGGGATTGAGCCGGGTGATGCCGTTGGGATAGACCACCGCAAACCCGGCCCGGTCGGCCAGACCGCTGAGGTTGGTGGTGCGCATCATGTCCACGGCGTTGCTTCCGCCGGCGTGCAGGGCGATGACCAGGGGAAGGGGCTGGCTTTGGATGCCGGGGGGTGGCAGGTGAAGGTAATAGCTGCGCAGCCGTCCGTCGTGCACCAGAAATCTCAGGGAGGTGCCCGGGTGGCACCGGCGGCTGCTGTTTGTGGGCGGGGAGGCGTCGGGTTCCTGAGGGTGCAGCATGTCCCCTGTATCCTTTCCTCCAGGGTTCCCCTGCAAGGTAGGGGAGGTCACCGATACCGGGGATGCCATGGCGGCGAGGAGGCAGAGGGCCACAACGGCCACGGCCTGAAAACCTCTTCTGCGCTTGCCCCTCTGCATGGTGGGTCGTACGGCAATGCACCCCGGTTTAAAAGGGTGGGGCTGTCTCAGGGATATCCCCCTATCTTCAGGCTGGGGTCTCCGAACAGTATGTACTCCTCAACCGTCTTGTAGTCATACTTGGACCGTGCCTCCAGCGGCATGTGGATGGTGTTCAGGTACTCGTTCTGGGCGCTGGCCAGCATGCGGGCCGGGGTGGTGCCCTCCTCGTATCCCTTGAAGAACAGCACGCCGTGGTAGCCCCCCAGGCCCCGGTTGACATATTCTCCGATGTACCCCCAGGACAGACGGGTGGAGGCCACGGTGGCGATGGCTCCGCCTCCCTCCTGCTTCACGAAGGCCCAGGCGAAGCAGCTGTCCCTTGAATAGTCGAGGGCTCCGCACAGGCAGGCTCCGATGCGGATGACGGGTAGGCGGTGGCCATTGTTGAGGGTGGCAATGACCGAGTTGCCATACTGCCCCACCCAGGTGTCGGGGTCCCCGTGGGGATGAGTGCTCCAGGCCACCATGTTGCCGTGGCCGGCGAAATGGCTGAGCCCCACGCCCAGGGTGAGCCCGGCAGATATGGTGAAAGGATTCAGTTTCAGCTGGGGTATGAGCCTGCCCGGGTACAGGCGGAGGGGGGTGAATCCGTCCAGGTGCTGCAGTGATTCCTCGGTTAAAATGATGCCTTCGTCCACGTCTCCGTAGCCGTCGTTGGGGCTGGTGTCCCCGGCCACCAGGAGCACCCGGTTGAACCAGCGTGAGCCGGAGGCGGTGTTTTCATAGGTTATGATTTTGTCAGCCACCGTGGCCACACTCTGCTGGCTTTCGCAGGCCAGCCGGCCAATGTAGACGTCGGGATACAGGTCCACCTCGTCGTACAATCTTTCCTCCTCCCCCGGACGGTCTAATTCGCCGAAGTAGCCGTTGTTGTTGGTATCCCAGGATGAAAAGCTGCCGTTGGCGGTGTAGAGGTCCGCGTAGTAGAGGTCGGTGGGGATGGGAATGTCAATCCAGCCGATTTCACTCTCGTCGTACACCCAGGACTTGCGCATGGGGAACTCGTCGTAGCCTCCCACAATCAGGACGTAGGTGATGCCCCACTGCTCGACGGCGTCCTTTATGAAATACTTTACCTGCTCTGCCTCATCTCGTCCCTGCACCTCAAAGTAGGTGCCGCCGGTGACCTCGGCGAGGGAGACGACCACGGTGGCCAGGCCGCGGCTCTCCTTGTGATCCCGCAGCGGTGCCAGGTCCCCCTCCCATCCCTGGGGGCACAGGATGAGCAGGTCGTAGTCATCGGCGAGGGTAACCGGCCGGGAGGGAGGGGTAACCTCCACGGTGACCTCAACCTGGCGGACCGTCAGCATCTCGTCTCTGGCCGGGGCGTAGCGTGCGGGATAGGCGTACAGGGTGAGAAACAGCACCCGCTCATTTCCGGCCAGCCCGGCGCCCGTGCGGTAGGAAACCCACGAGGAGGGATAGAGCTCGGCACTTTTGTACAGGGGCCCCATTTCTCTGCTCTCCCCCTGGACGCTGTGGCTCAGCAGCACCGGTGACGGGCCGGGAGCAATTTTTTTCTCAAGGGAGAGGGTGCTCACCTCCCCGGTTTTTATGTGCACCCCGTTGATGGTGGTGCCCAGGGGGAAGTGCAGCGTCGTACTGGCGTAGGGGAGCGAGGGAGCGCCGGGGGCGACGGCCAGATGGCGTCCCTCTCCGGACTCCAGGGCTATGTAGTCGCCGTTGTCGCTCATGTCCACAGCGTCAAAATGGAAGGATGTGGTCACCGAATGTCCTTTTTCGGAGGGGGCTGGAAAACCGGGGTCCCCGGCGGGAAGCACGGTGGTCATGCCAGCCAGGGAGGAACTGACCACGAGCAGCCCCAGGATGCCCAACAGAATAACTGTTTTTCCTTTCATGGTGATCACGACCATAACTTTTTATAATTTATAAATGTATGGGGCGGAGCTGGGAGCGAGCAGTTAATAAAACCGGGACCATTGTCCGTTGGTGATGTCTTCCCGGAACAGTTCCGTCAGCCTGAAGCTGCTGGCCAGTCTGACCCTGGCCGCCGCTATCCTGCTGACGGTAACCCTTCTGGTGACTGAAGCGCTGGAGGACGTGATTTTTTTCTCCCTGTTCGTGGGCATCCCAGTGGGCATCGCTGCCGCCCTGGTGGCGTTTGCAGCGGTCTGGCTGGGATGGCCGGGCCAGGTCTAGGGGGAGGCGATGTACACGTGGCTCTCCTCTACGCCCCGGACGGATTGCAGCTCGTTGCAGGCCTGCCGCACCGCCGCCGCCTCCCCTGAGAACAGCAGAACCTCGCAGCACGAGCAGCCGCTCATGTCGAAGTCCGCATGCATGAAGGATCGGAAGAGGTGCATGTACCGGTGGCGCACTGCGGAGACCCGGCCTGCCGACGCGTGGTGGTACAGCAGGGTTATGACTCCCTGAACGGTGCCCTGGCGGCCCTCCAGATGGGTACGGTTTTTCAGGAAGGCCCGAAGGGCGTCCCTGACCAGCTCCGAGCGGCTGGTGTAGCCCGCCTCCGCCATCACCCGACCGATGTCCCGCAGCAGGCTGTCCGGCACGCTCACCGAGATGATACCCACTGACTTCCGGGCCCCGGTCATGCTCCCGCCCTCCGGTAGGCGGCGGCAAAAACAAAAAAGCCGGCCGCGGTAAATACGATGACCCCGCTGGTGGCCACGTGGTACACCGCCGACATCAGGATGCCCGCCAGCATGCTGGTCACCCCCACCGCGACGGCGGTCAGGGTGGTGGCCCG
This sequence comes from Thermoplasmatales archaeon, assembly GCA_011049295.1. Classification (GTDB taxonomy): domain Archaea; phylum Thermoplasmatota; class E2; order UBA202; family DSCA01; genus DSCA01. The sequence continues at coordinate 3,388 of DSCA01000194.1, read as the reverse complement.
GAACGAGAGGTTGAGCTGGAGAGCGGTCAGACCGGGCAGCACCAGCAGGGCCACCACCAGAATGATGCCGATGACCTTGATGGACAGAGCAATGGTCACCGCCACCAGCACGTTAAAGGCCGTGGACAGCGCTCCCACCGGAATGCCCATGAGCCGCGAGGACTCCTCGTCAAAGGTGATAGACAGCATTTCCTTGTGGAACAGCCCCAGAAAAACCAGGGTGGCCAGGCCCAGCAGGGCCACCACGAGCAGGTCGGTGCCGTCGATGGTGAGAACGGACCCGAAGAGGTAGCTGAGCAGCTCCACGTTGAAGCCCCCGGCCACGCTGACGATGATGAGCCCGCCGGAAAATCCCAGGGCCAGCATCACGGCGATGGCCGCATCGGACTGGGCTAGCCCCCGCTTTCTCAGATAGGAAATGCCCAGCACGGCCAGCACCGACACTGCCAGGGCGGTGAGCACCGGGTTCACCTCCAGCAGCAGCCCCAGAGCGATGCCTCCAAAGGCGGTGTGGGCGATGCCGTCGCCCAGCATGGCCTCCTTGCGCAGAATCAGGAAAAAGCCTATCCAGGCGCAGGCGAAGGCGGTGATTATTCCGCCCAGTAGCGCAAACTGGAAAAACTGGTATCCGAACAGGTGGGGAAGGTCGAACAGGGTCAGGTCAGTCACGCCCAAACACCCCCTGGCATTGATGCCGGTGGAAGACAAAATGAAAGTGCTCACCGTAGACCTTTTTGAGGATGTCGTTGGGCTCCAGGTCCTCGGTGATGGCCGCCATATGTACCTCCCGGTTGACGCACATGACGGACGACATGCGGCAGAACACGGCCGCCAGGTCGTGGGACACCACGGCCACCGTTATGCCCCGCCGCACGTTCAAGTCGCTGAGCTTCCGGTAAAATTTTTCCTGGGTGTGGGCGTCCACCCCGGTCACCGGCTCGTCCAGAAGCAGCAGAGATGGATTGCGCACCAGGGCCTTGGCCACGAAAACCCGCTGTTTTTGCCCTCCGGAGAGATGTCCGATGCGGCGATAGGCCAGGGAGGTCAGGTCCATAACGGCCAGTGCGTCATCCACCGATTTCCAGTCCGGGGCTCGCAGACGCCGTCCCAGTGTGTGGGGGCCCAGCCGGCCCAGGGCCACCAGCTCTCTGACCGTCAGCGGAAAATGCTGGTCAAAGCTGAGGGCGTCCTGGGCCACGTAGGCAATGCGATTCCACTGGTGAAAGGAGTCAATGGGCTCACCGAACAGGTGGATGCTTCCCTCGCTTCTGGGCAGCAGGCCCAGAAGGGACAGCAGCAGGGTGGTCTTTCCCCCGCCGTTGGGCCCCACGATGCCCACGTATTCCCCCTGGTCGATGGTGAAGGAGGCATTGGCGATGGCCGTTTCTCCCTCCCGCTTTACGGTCAGCCCTTCTGCCCGTACTGCCGGGACATGGGGGCGACGGGCCCGGATTTCGGTGGTATCCGCCGTGGTCATGCTGCTCCCAGTCCCGTTTTCAGGTTTTCCAGGTTCTGCTCCATCTGCTGCAGGTAGTCCAGTCCGTCCATGGGCCCCAGCATGACGTACAGCCGCAGGATGGTTACCGGCTGGCCGGTGCGGCCCTCCAGGGTCTGTTTGAGGGCCTGAGCCTCCCGCTCTGAATGCAGGGGGTTCACGTAGAGCACGTAGGTGTGGTGGTACTCCATGCTGTCCACCAGGGTCTTGAGGGCGGCGGTGCTGGGCTGCTCGTCCGCCGAGATGCCGGTGATGGCATACTGGGTGAGGCCGTACCCCTGGGCCAGATATCCGTAGGCGGCGTGGGTGACAAAAATGACGTCCTTGGGGGCGGAGGCCAGCGAGGCCGCATATCGGTGGTCCAGGTCGGTGAGGCGCTGGGAGAGGTTTTCCCACCGCCGGCTGTAGTACTCCTGATGAGCCGGGTCCATGTACACCAGCGCCTCGTATATGCTGCGGGCCTGCTGATGGGCTGTGGGGGGAGCTACCCAGGTGTGGGGGTCCACACCGTGCGTTCCCCGGCCACTGATGAGAGAAACGTTAGCCGTGGTGTTCACCACCAGGCTGTCCCGGATGTCGAGGGCGGGCAGCACGTCCTCTTCGAACCAGGGGTCGAGATGTGCCCCGTTGTATACCAGCAGATGGGCATTGTCGGCAGCATAGATGTCGGAAAACGAGGGCTGCCAGGAATGGATGTCGGTGTTGGCCGGTACCAGGGTGTGCACGGACACGTGCTCTCCGCCGATGGCCTGAGTCATGTAAGCCAGGGGGTAAAAGGTGGCCACCACCTGCCATCGGTGGTCATGGGTCTCCGGTGCCTGCAGCGCGCCGTAGATGCCGGCGCCCAGCACTACTGCTACCACTACACCGGCCGCCATAACCACGCCCAGTTGTTTGCGATTCATAACCTCATCCTGTTATTAAAAAAAGAAAGAATATTAATAACTTTTGTTGTCGGTGCCGGGGTTCAGTTGATGAACAGCAGCGAGGGGCCGCACTTCTCGGCCAGCTTCCGCTTGGTGTGACGGGCGGGGATGCCCAGTATCTTGCGCTCTTTTTGCTCCCGGCCCAGCACCACCAGGCCGGCGTGATGCCGCCGGGCCGCCTTTACCGTTTCCCGCTCCAGGCTGCCCTGCACCAGCTCGGTGGTAATGCGGTCGGAGGCCAGACCGGTCAGGAAAGAATCCCCCGCCGATACCAGGTCCAGGGTGGACTTTTTCCGCGAGCGCTTACCGCTGCTGTCCACCTCCACGGCGTCCTGGGTATCCACCACGTACAGCACGTGCAGGTCCCAGTTCATGGCCGAGGCCAGTCGGACGCTGATGTCGGGTACCCGCTGGTTGGGGGCAATGTTGGAGCAGACGGCCAGCATGACGTTGCTGCCCGTCTCCCGGGATTCCACCCACACGGGAACCGTGGCCTCGTCCAGAATGCGGTAGTCAATGAGGCATCCCTTTTCGAAACCCATGACCACCAGGTCGAAGCGGCCCCTCTGCAGCTCTCTCTGCACCACCGTGCTGAACTCTCCCTGCAGGATGCGCTCCTTGATGTCCAGGTTCCGGGAGGAGAAGATGCGCTCCGCCTCGTCAAAGATGACGGTGTCGGCAGCCGATGCTTGCTCCTGGGTCAGGTCGAACTTGGTCTCCGCCCGCTCGTAGGTGGTGCGGAAGGCGTCAGACAGTTTGTCCACCTGCTGGTAGGCCCGCTCCTCTATGATGTAGATGACGGTGACCGTGCTGCCGAAAAGCGTGGCCAGCTCCGCTCCCCGTTTCAGCGCTGCCCGGGAAAAGAATTCCGAGGACACGGGAATTATGATGTTGCCGAACAGAAGACTGGTCATGGACTGTGGGGTACTGCAACCGGTGCCGCTATTTTTATTTTTTGCTCCTCCTT